>JAJQFX010000213.1 GCA_021200895.1 Clostridiales bacterium
ATGTTCAGCTCTGC
Organism: Clostridiales bacterium; assembly: GCA_021200895.1. Lineage (GTDB taxonomy): Bacteria > Bacillota > Clostridia > Oscillospirales > Oscillospiraceae > Onthomonas. The sequence goes on from JAJQFX010000213.1 coordinate 15, forward strand.
CAGACCGTCCGCGATAAAGGGCAGCATCCCCCAGTTGACCACGTTGGAGCGATAGCGCTTGGTGGCGTACTCGGCGGCGATGTTTGCCACGCCGCCCAACACCCGCTGGCAGGAGGCGGCCTGTTCCCGGGCGGAGCCGTCGCCGGGCTTCAGCGCCATGACGAAGGAACCAAGGCCGGTGGTAGCGGGGTCGCAGCCCCGCAGGGCGGAGAGCACTTCCTCGTCGTAGTTCCCCTCCCGGCGCTTGCGCTCCACGGCCTGGATGGACTTGGCCCGGCCCACATAGGCGGGGTCCTTCCGGCTCAGGGCGAACTCGGAGAGCTTCAACGGGTTGGAACGGTAAGACGAAGTCTCCCCGGAGGGGATCAGCTCGTCGGTGGTGGTGACGGGGTCGTAAATGGCGGAGGCAGCGGTTATTAGCAGGTTCTCCGGCAGGGCGATTTGCTCCGGCCAGTCGGCGATGTTGGGGCCAAAGACCAGCTCGGTCTCCGGCTGGGGCTTGCCCACGCCGAAGTAGACCCGGTTCTTATAGGCGGAGTCGTCGTAGTCATAAGGCTCATAGGCGGGGTCGGCGGGGACGTCCGGCAGCTCAGTGGCGGCGGTCAATGCGCCGCCGTTCAGGACGGTGGCGGTGATAGAGCGGGCGTCCATCAGGGCCACATAGCTCAGCTGGCCGTCGGCGGGCTTGGAGCCTTCCCGGTTGGGGAAGTTCCGGGTGGAGTGGCGGATGGAGAACGCGCCGTTGGCGGGCACGTCGCCCGCGCCGAAGCAGGGGCCGCAGAAGCAGGAGCGGACCGAAGCGCCAGCTGCCAGCAGGTTGGTGATGGCGCCGTTCTTGGACAGGGCCAGGAACGCGGGCATGGAGCCGGGGTAGCAGCTCAGCCACAGGGCCTTGTCCCCCAGGCTCTTGCCGGCGAGCATCTCGGATACCCGCATCAGGTTCTGGTAGGTGCCGCCGGAGCAGCCCGCGATGACCGCCTGATCCACGTAGAATTTGCCGTCCCGAATCTTCTCGGTCAGGGAGGCGGGAGGGGTTTTCAGCTGGAACTGGCGGGCGGTGGCCTCGTCTACCTGGTGGAGGATGTCGGTCATGTTGGCCTTGAAGTCCGCGATGGTGTAGGCGTTGGAGGGGTGGAAGGGCAGCGCGATCATCGGCTCAATTTTGGACAAATCCACCTCGATCACGTCGTCGTAATACGCGCCGTCGGCGGGGTTCAGCTCCTTGAACTCGTCCCCACGGCCCAGGGCGGTCATGTACCGCTTCACCGTCTCGTCGGTGGACCAGACGGAGGACAGGCAGGAGGTCTCGGTGGTCATCACATCGATGCCACAGCGGTAATCCATCGCCATGGAAGCCACGCCGGGGCCAAAGAACTCCATCACGGCGTTCTTCACAATGCCCTTGGTGAAGGTCGCGCCGATGAGGGCCAGGGCCACGTCCTGGGGACCCACGCCGGGGCGGGGCGCGCCGGTCAGGTAGATGGCCACCACGCGGGGATAGGCGATGTCATAGGTCTTGCCCAAGAGCTGCTTGACCAGCTCCGGGCCGCCTTCGCCCATTGCCATGGTGCCGAACGCGCCATAGCGGGTGTGGGAGTCGGAACCGAGGAGCATTTTGCCGCCGCCTGCGTACCGCTCCCGCATATAGGAGTGGATGACGGACTGGTGGGCGGGGACGAACTCGCCGCCGTACTTCCTCGCGGCGGAGAGGCCGAATACGTGGTCGTCCTCGTTGATGGTGCCGCCCACGGCACACAGGCTGTTGTGGCAGTTGGTCAGCACATAGGGCAGGGGAAACTCCTTGAGGCCGGAGGCCCTGGCGGTCTGGATGATGCCCACGTAAGTGATGTCGTGGGAGGCCATGGCGTCAAACTTGATTTTCAGGTCCGACATGTTGCCGCTGGTGTTGTGGCTGGCCAGGATGGAATAGGCCATGGTGCCTTTTTTGGCGGTCTCGGCGGAGGGCAGACCGGCGGCGGAGGCGCCCGCGGCGGGGATGAACCGCCCGCCGGAGTAGTACGCGCCGGAGTGAAGAATGTTCAGCATGGGAGATACCTCCAGTACAGTTGGGGTCGCCGCACACCTGCGACGTTTTTGCATTTGTTCCGTTCTGACAACACCGCACAATCCGCCTGTGCAGGACTGTGCGGTGCCGCCTTTGGTTACCAGAGAATAGTATAGCACAAAAGCGGCGGGACGCGCAACCGATTTGCGCCGCCGATTGACAAAAATATTGCTGACCGGAAATGAAATTTTGTGAAATGAGACTTGCAAAAGCGTTCAAAACGTCGTAACAGTTGCATTTGCCCAAAGTTGTGATACAATAAGGAATACCCAGCCGCCCAGAGAAGTCGGCTGGGATTGAAAGGGTGAAAGAAATGTCCCGCAAAGGAAAAGCCGTCTGTTATATCATCTGCTCCGCGTTCTGCTTCACCTGGATGAACATCTTCGTCCGGCTGTCCGGCGACCTGCCCAGCATCGAGAAGAGTTTCTTCCGCAACTTTATCGCCATGCTGATGGCGGCGGTCATGATTTTGCGCAGCGGGGAGGGCTTCCACCTGAACCCCCAAAACCTGCCCTGGTTCGTGTGCCGGGCGGCCTTCGGCACCCTGGGCATCCTCTGCAACTTCTACGCGGTGGACCATCTGGTGCTGGCAAACGCCTCCATGCTCAACAAAATGTCCCCCTTCTTCGTGCTGGTCTTTTCTTACCTGATTTTGAAGGAAAAGCTGACCCCCTTTCAGGTGGGCGCAGTGGCGGTGGCCTTCTGCGGCAGCCTGTTCATCGTCAAGCCCACCCTGTCCAATCTGGATTTGGTCCCCTCGATGATCGGGCTGCTGGGCGGCCTGGGCGCAGGCATCGCGCTGACCTTCGTGCGAATGCTGGGCCTGAAGGGAGAGCGGGGCATGATGATCGTGCTGTTTTTCTCGGCGTTCTCCTGCCTGTGTGTGCTGCCGTGGATGATTTTTAACTTCCAGCCCATGACCGGGGTGCAGTTGGCATACCTCATCATGGCTGGTGTGGCCGCCGCCGGTGGGCAGTTCTCCATCACCGCCGCTTACACCCACGCGCCGGGGCGGGAGGTGTCGGTCTACGACTACTCCCAGATCATCTTCTCCGCCGTGTTCGGCTACTTCCTCTTTGGCGACGTGCCGGACGGCTGGAGCTTTTTGGGCTACGTCCTCATCATCGGGGCGGCGGTGTCCATCTTCTTCTACGATAACCGGCCTCAGCACGACCTGAAAGGACGCGAGGCGTAACTTGCAGAACAGGAACAGATTATGAAGGATTATTTTACCCCACAGCTCACCCCCAGCCAGCTGACCGGCCGGAACGTGCTGGCCCTGGCCCACATGGGGGACGCCGTGTATGAAATTCTCTGCCGGGGCTGGCTGTGCAGCCGGGAGGAGACCATCGGCAACCTCCACCGGGCCACGGTGGACATGGTGAAGGCCCCCGCCCAGGCCGCCAGCGTGAAAAAGCTGCTGCCCTATCTCACCGACGAGGAAAAGGCGGTCTACCGCCGGGGCCGGAACGCCAACGTGCATCAAATCCCCAAAAACGCCAGCCGGGGGGAGTACGCCCAGGCCACCGGCCTGGAGGCCCTGTTCGGCTGGCTGTACCTCCAGGGGGACAAGGACCGGCTGAACCGGTTGTTTGCCGTCATTGTGGACGAAATCGACGAAGAGGAGTGACGAATCATGCCGCTTGACGCCGCCACCCTGACCGGCGTGGTCAGTGAACTGCGCCCGGTGCTGGAAGGGGCCAAACTGGACAAAATTTTTCAGCCCGCCAAGGACGAGCTGCTCTTTCAGCTCCGCACCCGGCAGGGTAACTGCCGTCTGCTCATCACCGCCAACCCCGCCCATCCCCGGCTCCAGCTCACCGAGAGCCGCCGGGAGAATCCCGCCGCGCCCCCCATGTTCTGTATGCTGCTGCGCAAGCATTTGACCGGCGGGCGCATCGTCGCCATCACCCAGCCCCCCATGGAGCGGCTGGTGGACCTGACCATGGAGGCGCTGAACGAGCTGGGGGACCGGGTGGAGCTGCACCTGATTCTGGAGGCCATGGGCCGCCGCTCCAACCTGATTTTGACATCAGAGGACGGACGGGTCATCGACTGTATCCACCGCATTGACCCGGAGATGTCCGAGCGCCCGGTGCTGCCCGGCCTGTACTACCGCCTGCCGCCGGTGCGGGGGGACCGGGTGAACCCCCTGGACCTGACCTGGGAGGAATTGCAGACGATGTTCCTCCAGGCCCCGCCCGAGCGCAAGCTGACCGACTGGATGCTGGACCACTTCGCGGGCTTTTCACCGCTGCTGTGCCGGGAGCTGGTGTGTCAATCCACCGATGGGGTGGACACGCGGGTCTGTCAGCTGTCTCTCTGCGCCCAGGGCAGCTTTTTGGACACGTTCTGGCAGATGCTGGAGAACATCCGCCAGGAGCGGCTCATCCCCTGCGCCCTGTACCAGGGGGGCAAGCCCAAGGACTTCTCCTGCCTGCGCATTTATCAGTATGGCCTGTCCATGGAGTGCCGCCAGTACCCCAGTTTCTCCCAGATGCTGGATGAGTTTTACGCCGACCAGGAGCGGACCGAACGGGTGCGGGCCAGAGGGCAGGAACTCATCAAAACCCTCACCAACGCCCGGAACCGGGCCGCCCGGAAAATCGCCAACCAGGAGCGGGAACGCGCCGCCGCCGCAGACCGGGACAAGTACCGGGTCTATGGGGACCTTATCACCTCCAATCTCTACCAAATGGAAAAGGGCATGGACAAGCTGGTCTGCGAAAACTACTATGACCCGGATTACGCCACCGTCACCGTCCCGCTGGACCCGCTGCTGACCCCCCAGCAGAACGCCGCCCGGTACTACAAGAAGTACACCAAGGCCAAGACCGCTGACCAGGTGCTGTCCCAGCAGCTGGACAAGGGCCGGAAGGAGCTGGACTACCTGGAAAGTGTGCTGGAGGCCCTGTCCCGGGCCGAAGGAGAAAAGGATCTGGCCGAAATTCGCCAGGAGCTGGAGGACACCGGTTATCTCCGCAAAAAGAAAGCCACCGGACGCAAGGCCCCCAAGCGGGTGCGCTCCGGGCCGATGGAGTTCCGCAGCACCACCGGGATGCGCATTTCCGTGGGGCGCAACAACACCCAGAACGACGCCCTGACCTGCAAGCAGGCTGGGCGGAACGACCTGTGGTTCCACACCCAGAAAATCCACGGGGCGCACGTCATCCTCTGGTGTGAGGGAGGCCAGCCCGATTTGCAGTCCGTCACCGAGGCGGCCATTCTCGCCGCCACCTATTCCCAGAGCGGGGAGGGCAGCCACGTGCCGGTGGATTACACCCAAGTCCGGTACGTGAAAAAGCCCGGCGGCGCCCGGCCCGGCATGGTCATCTACACCACCTACCAGACCGCCTATGTGGACCCGGACAAAAAGCTGGCCCAGCAGCTCCGCATGAAGTGATAACAGAAGGAAAACCCGGCGCTGCCCTTGTGGGAAATTCGCGCCGGGTTTTATGATTGAGAAATCGTAAAGTTTTACCAAGATTTTTGTAAAGTTTATTTGTCCAAAGTGTAAACAATGCCGCAGGAAGAGTGTCAAAGCCGCCGGTTGCCTTGACAAACAAATTTGGTTGCGCTATGATTGATACTGGTATATGTGGGGAATCTTGACTGAGGAAGTGATGGTATGGAGGACCTGAACCGCCGACTGATGAACAGCCTCCGGCTCACATACAACCTGCTGCGCAGGCGGCGCATCCAGGGGGTCCTGCTGGATGGCGGCGGAGATCAAGAGCGTATATACAGACAACCGAGGACGAAAGGCGCGGCGGATATGGAAAAGAAACAACTGATTAAGATGAGGGAGGAACGCTCCGCGCTGCTCCAGGAGATGATTCTGGAGGCGGTGTGTCAGGAGGGAAAGCCACTCAGCCAGCGGCAGCTGGCAAGTCAGCTCTCCATGTCTCCCCAGATGCTGGCGGACGAGGTGAGCAGGCTGGAGCGGAAGGGCTATGTGAACCGGTCCCGCAGCAAGGATAGCCTGCGGGAACCCTGCGTCTCCCTGACCAAACAGGGCGAGGAACGGGCCGCAGAGCTGCGACAGATCAAAAACCGGCAGAACGCGGAGTTTTTCAAGCCTCTGACCGAGAAGGAGAAGGAGACTCTGCTCACGCTGCTGGACAAGCTGAACCTGGCCGAGGAGATGGGGCTGAAGGAAAACGGCCTTTAAGTTGAAATTGCATGAAAAACAGAGGAAAACGCTTTATATTGGCGGTTTTCCTCTTTATTTTTGCGTTTTTGTGTCTATCTCTTTGCTTCGCGGGGAAACCCTTCCGCCGTCAAGCGGCACTTCCGCTTCGCTCCCTGCCCTTTCAGGGGCGGCAGGAGGGGATAGTGCTTGTCGTCTGGTGTCAGTTTTGTCCGACAAGCATGGGATTTTTAGTAGGAACACCCACTTTCTAGTCACTAATCACTAGCCACTCAAATAGCACGGCTGATCCAAAGGGATGACCATAATAAATTACTCCCTTTTTTTCTGTTTCAGCGCCAAATTCCGCCGCAGCACCTCCGGCCCACGCCAGGCGAAAGCCCGGCCTCCGTATTTCTCCCGAAACGTCCGGTTGCTCAGCCCCTCCAAATCCTCCAGGGCCAGGGAGGGCAAATAGGGCTGGGCGGCGTCCTGCCCGGTCAGGTCGGACAGGGGCGAGAGGGCAGCGTCCTGGTTGTAGGGGCAAACCTGCTGGCAGAGGTCGCAGCCCCAAATCAGCGGGTGAGCGGCCAACAGCGCCTCCTCGTCTGCGGTGAGCGGCCCCTTCTTCTGGGTCAGGGCGGAGAGGCAGTTGCTCTTGTCGAAGGGAAGTTTCTCCAGCGCGCCGCCGGGACAGGCCCGGACGCAGGCTCCGCAGCCGATGCAGTCAGGCGCGGGCGCGGCGGCGGAGGCCAGCGGCAGGTCGGTGAGGATGGTCCCCAAAAAGACCCAGCTGCCGTAAGGATCCACGATGACCAGCCCGTTGCGGCCCAGTACGCCCACCCCTGCCAGTTTTGCGCACTGGCGCTCGTCCAGGGGAGAGCTGTCGGTGCCGGGGACGAACCGGTGTTCCGGGTGGCTCTGGGC
>JAJQFX010000015.1 GCA_021200895.1 Clostridiales bacterium
GTGCGGGGTGGGGTCACAGATTGGCTCATTTTATGTCACTCCTTTCAAAACAGCTCGCTGTAGCGGGCGTGGGTAGTCACAGCCTGGGTCAGCTCCGGTACCTTCTCCGGCGCGCCGATGACCACGGTTCCCTCCAGCGCGCCGCCGAAGAACCAGTAAGTCTCATGCCGGTTCCGGACGCTGTCGGACACCTCCACCGTCTGATAGGGAACGTCCGGCTGCTTGCCCGGGTCGCCGATGGCAAAGAGGGAAGTGCCGAATCCTTCCAGGTTTAGCCCTAAGAGCTGATTGGCGTAGGTCAGCTTTTCCCCGGCGGCGTTGGCTCCGGCTATGGTGCCCTGGCTGGATGCCTCCGCCCACAGCTGATAGTTCAGGCCGTCGAACTGGGCGCAGTCGCCGCAGGCGTACACGTCTGCTGCGCTGGTCTCCATCCGCTGATTCACCACGATGGAGCGCTCCACGGCGATGCCCGCCGCTTTTGCCGCCTGGACATTGCCCCGGTTGCCACAGGAGACGATGACGAAGTCCGCCGGGAACACCCGGCCATCCCCCAGCCGCACACCGGTGGCCTGCTTTTCGCCCTCCACAGCGGCGATGGACACGCCCTCGTAGCACGCCACCCCCATAGCCGCCATCTGCTCCCGCAGGAGGGCGGCGGATTTGGCGTCCGCCTGACGGCCAATGATCTGGGGGGACGCCTCCAGCACTGTCACCTTTAGTCCGGCGCGGAGCAACTCGCTGGCCGCTTCCAGCCCCAGCACGCCGCCGCCAATGACCACGGCCTGCTTCGCGCCCCGCATCAGTCCGGCCAGCGCCGCGCTGTCCGACAGGTGCCGGATGGTCAGCACCCCCGGCTTCTGCCAGCCCTCAAAGGGCGGGATGAAGCACTCCGCGCCAGTGGCAATCACCAGCTTGTCGTAAGAAATGCACGCCCCATCGGCGGTGGCGACGGTCTTTTCCGCCGTGTCCATGGCGGTGACGGTGCAGCCCAGGCGCAGGTCGATGCTCCGCTCCCGGTACCACTCCGCCGGGTGGATGGCCAGCTCCTCCGGCGCTTCCGCTGCAGTCTGGATATCCTTGGTCAGCATGGGGCGGTTGATGGGCAGCCCCGGCTCTGCGGAGAGCATCAGGATGATACCTGTTCCGTCCCGGCGGCGGATAGCCTCCGCCGCGGAGACAGCGGCCACGCCGCCGCCCACGATGACGTAACGGCTGTCCGTGTCCCGGTGGAACAGGGCCTCGTCCTCCTCCACGGGGACGCACTGCTCCAGCCCCACGCCGCACACCGGGCAGGCCCCCAGGGAGGCGTCAAAAATCTCGCCGCAGACCAGGCACTTCACCAGGGTCGGCTTCCGGGGGTTGGGCACCCGCAGCACGCTGCACCCCACGCCGAAGCCGTAGTCCAGGGCGTGCTTCCTGTCCTGCTCCGTGGGCTGCCCCTGGACGAAGAAGTCCTGCAAGGTCAGCGAGAAGCCCAGGGAGGCCAGTCGCTGGCGGAAATCCTCCACCAGTTCTCCAGCTGCCGCCGGATAGAACACGGAGGCCAGCTTGCCCTTACAGTCCCCCTTCAGGAGGGAGGTTGCCACGTCCCAGAGGGTTTTGTCCGCGTTGCCCCACGCTCCGTCCACGCCGAACAGGATAGCGTCCGCCGCAGGCAGGGCGGCCAGCACCTCCTCCCGGTTCACGGCGCTCAGGTCATAGAAGGTCACTGCGCCGATGCCGGCTTCCTCCAGCCCCTGCCGCACCTGGGCGGCCAGACCGGACAGCAGCTCGCTTCCGGCGTGGACGATAGCCACGTTGGGGTGGGGCACCTCCGGCGGCGTCGCCGCATAGAGGGCGGTCAGCTGCTCCAACTCGCAGTCCGCCACCGGCCCCAGGGCGGGGCAGATGCGCTGAATATCGTGGGTCTGGAGGAGGGCAACGGCCTGGGTCAGGCTGTCCTTCCGCTTGCGCCCCATCAGGTCGGCATAGTACCGCTTCGCCCCCTGGAAATACTCCGTCCGGTCGGGGAGTTCGCTGACTAACACATTCTCCCCAGCATAGTCCGAGCCGAAGGCGTCCGCCGCGAACAGCGTTTTGTCAGCCTTGTCCACAACGTAAAGGGAGGCGGTGGCAAACTTTTCCGGCACCACCTGGAACAGCAACTCCTTCTTCCCCAGGCGTAGGGCGCGGCTGGTGCGAATCTCAATGCGCTGGAACCCGACGGCCAGACCCTCCCGCAGCCGGAACAGGGCGTTCGTTCCGGCGATGAGGGTCAGGTCAGGCTGCCGCTCCAGCAGCAGCCTTGCCCCGGCCAGGTCGTCCGTCCCGCCGAACAGCACCGCCCACCGGACGTTCCCCAGCGAGGTGACCTGCTGAATGTTCTCCAGCCACTGGCGCTGGTGCCGGGTGGGGACAGCGCCCACCAGCAGGTACCCTGCTCCCGTGTCCAGCAGGTAGGAGCCGTACAGCAGCCCCCGCTCTGTATAAGAGACCTGCCGGAACACCCGCAGGGACGGGTCTGCCACGCCGACGTGCCACAGCGTTTTGTTTTGGTCGATTCGTTCCATGGAATCTCCCCTCTCCGGTTTTTCCAAAATTTGCCCCATCACAGGGTATTCGCGTCATACACCAGCAGGACGCTGCCGCATCGATGCTCCATCATCCGCTTTGTGGCGGCGGCTTTCCGCTTGGCAAAGTGGCTGACGCTGGCCACATCGTTCTCCGTCTGACCGTCCAGCACCTCGTTGCAGGCGCGGAGCATATCCCTGGGGATGTCGTGGTTCACCGGGTCGTTGCCGTGGCCCCAATAGAGCTGGGTGTCCTCTTCGATGGCGTCCAGAAAGTGAGCCAGGCCGTCCCGATAGGCGGTGAGCCCCACCCGCTTCTCCGGCGGGAGGGTCACCAGCGCGGTGCGGGTGCTGAAGGCGTCGCTGACCAGGGCATAGTTGTCCTTCCGGTTCAGCAGAGCGATGGAACCCTGGGTGTGGCCGGGGATGGCGTACACCTCCAGCACTTGGCCGCCCAGGTCAACGGTGTCGCCCTGGTCGATGTCCTTGTATTGTAACCCGTCGGTCATGACGATATGCGTCTCGCAGTAGGCTTTCAGCTCCGGGTCAGGGTGCTCCAGATGCCCGAACACGTCGCCCATCCGCCGCTCGTAGGACAGGGCTACCGGCAGCAGCCCCTCGTCCCGGCGGTTCATATAGACCTCGTCAAACAGGGCGGCGGCTCCGGCATGGTCTGGGTGGCCGTGGCCTACCACGCAGACGATGGGCTTGTCCGTGAGGCCCGCCACGAAGGCGGGGAGGGTGTCCGTCACGCCGAAGCCGGTGTCAAACAGTAGCGCCCGCTCCTCGCCCACCACGACGTACATATTGACGCCAGGGGCGTTTTCGGCAGGCCGCTCCGAGATGCGGTACACGCCGGGGAGCAGCTCTGCGCTCTCATATACCTGAAACATTGCTGTCACTCCTTTGCTTCATACAGCTTCTCGCTGTCGTACATAAAGCGCCGCCCACGGTACAGAAAGGTCTCCATATGGCCGGGGCGAGGGCCCTTGGGTTTGTCGCCGGGTCTGCCGCCGGGCACATCCTCCGGGTGGGGATGCTGGCAGTCATAGATTTTCGGGCCGTCTGACTGCGGCTTCCTGGGGAAATGAGGGCGCTCCTCCTTTGGGGCGGGGGATTTCTCCCCCGCCAGGATTTTTTCCGCTGCCTCAAAGAAGATGTCCACTTCCTCCCCGTCCAGCATGGACGGGCCGCTGCAAATCCGGTCAAACTCGCCGCGATGGGCTTCCAGCTTGCCCATGTCCTGATAGAGTTTCTCCACTGTGCCGCTGATCATCTTGCCGCCGGGCATGATTTCGTCCCCGGCGAAGAGCAGGCGTTCCTTCCTGTCCAGGATGGCGATGCCGCCGGGGGTGTGGTCGCCCACCTTGAAAATCTCCAGTTCCCGGCCGTTCAGCGGGATAATATCGCTGTCCCCGACGATTTCCACACTGTAGTCCCTTGGGAAGGTGATGCCGTCAAAGCTGGGGTAGGCCACCGTCGCTTTGTCCACGTCCTCCTCCGCCATATAGACCAGGTCGAAATAGCAGTTATTGGCGCTGTGGTCAAAGTGGTAATGGGTGTTGATGCACCTGCGCACCGGCTTGTGGATGATGGACTCCAGGAACTCCCGCAGGTTGCCTGCGCCGTAGCCCGTGTCGATGGCGATGCCCTCGTCGTCGCCCTCCACCAGGTAGTGGTAGTCGCCGGAGCTCATGATTTGCCAGGTACCGGGGGCGATTTGCGTCACCTCATAGTAAGGCTCGTCCATGGGGGTCAGGGTGCCGTCCTTGTGCCGAATCAAAATGTCGTGCTTGCAGGAAAAGTCGATTGCTTCCTTCATGGTCTTTCCCTCACTTGTGCTGAGCCAGCAGCCAGGCCCGGGCAGGCTCCAGCTGATAGGTCAGCTCCCAGCCCCGGTTGTGGTGCTCCATTTTGCGGTGTACAGTGCCATCGTCCGGGAAGGCGGTCTCCGCGTCAAAAATCGCATAGACCACCTGGGCATCCGCCGGAGCCACCGCCGCCACTCTGGCGTTGTTGACCTCCCAGCCGTCCCGGAAGTTCAGATGGATGCGGTTGACCTTGACCCCGTTCTCCACCAGACCGTTGGTGATGGCGTTAAAGCCGGGGTACTCCTTCAAGCCGCCGGAACTGAGGCCGAAGAAGAACTTCTTCTGGGTCAGGGCGGTCATCTTTGCCAAATCCCAGTGGGCGGCCACCAGCAGAGAAGCCGCAAAGTAATCGGGATAGCGGATATTCAGCTCGCAGGACGCCATGCAGCCCTGAGACTGGCCGGTGGTGTAGATGCGGTCAGTGTCCACGTTGTTCTCCGCCACCACCTTGTCCAGCAGCTCCTTGATGAGCTCCAGCTCGGGGGCGCAGGTGTACTCGTCAGTGGTCAGGTGAATCTCCTTGGGCACCTGCACCGCCAGCACATAGCAGGGGCGCTTGGCCTGCTCCTCCGGCTGCGCCCAGATGGTCGCGCCGATGCCCTGGGCCAGCGCCAGCTTGGCGTCCGAACCGTTGGGGCCTGCGTCGGGGATGAACATCACCAGGGGGTACTTCTTCCCCGGCTCCTGATTTTTGGGGGTGAACAGGTTGTAGGGGAAGGGGCCGTACTGTCCCTGTACAAAGTCGTCAATGACCGGCTCCACCGTTTTGGAGGAGACGAAGCTGCCGCTACCGGGAATCTCCACCGTCACCTGTACCGGCAGGAGTTTTGCCGCCGGAGGCATGGGGCGCTTTCCGGGGCCGCCGGGACCACCAGGGCCGCCGGGACCACCAGGGCCGCCGGGCATATCGCCCATGGACGGCATCATGCTGACCTTTTCCGGCTTGTTGATCGGGCCGTCCAGCACCGGCATCCCGTATGCAGGGGAGGAGGTGTTCAATGTACTCATAGGGATCTCATCCTTTCACAGTTTCACAGAAATCGAAACATTCCATAGGATTATTATACAGGACTTTTTCCCCTGTGTAAATGAATGATTTGTGTACAAGTTGTGCGATTCATGTAAACATCGCCGGGAGAGACCGGAAAGAACAGGACTTGCGGATTGTGCGCCAGCCTGTTATACTGAATTCCAGAAAGCCGGCTATCCCAGCCGGAGGCGGCGGAAGCCTATCGTTGCCGCATAACAGGAGGAAGGTGCCATGACGTCAGAGAAAACACAGACGGAGGAGATCGAGGCGTATTTCTGTGCGCTGCCCTCCCGGCTGCAGCGGTATGGGCGCTATTTTGATCCTCCTGTGGCGGAGGACATCCCACGGCGGCTGTTCGTATTGCCCTGGTACCGGCCTCTGCGGGACTACGCGGTATTCCGCATGGGCTTTTCCGTGGTGACCCGGCGCACGGCCCGGGCGCTGAAGGCCGTCATTGGCCAGGGACGGGTGCTGGAGGTCATGTGCGGGACCGGGGCTTGGACCGCGGCGCTGCGGCAGGAGGGCATCCCGGTCCGCGCCACCGACGACCTGTCCTGGATGGACAGCCGGGGCAGCCAATATGCCGGGTGGCTGACCCGGGCGCGGGTGCCGGATGTGGAGGACCTGGATGCGGTGGAGGCGGTCGTTCGCTATGGGGCTAAGTGCGACTTTGTGCTGATGTCCTGGCCGCCGCTGGATGACCCGGTGGCCGCTGCGGTGCTGCGGGCCATGCGGCGGGTGAATCCGGCGTGCCGGATGCTCTACATCGGCGAGGGCTACGGCGGCAGCACCGCCGGGAGCGGCTTCTTCCGGGAGCTGCAGGACGTGACGGCGGACTGCCCCGCCATGCGGCAGGTGCGCAGGAGCTACCGCAGCTGGAAGAACTGCGGATGCAGCGACACCGTGTATCTGCTCCGGTGAGCGGCGATCATACAACTGCAAAAGAGACCCAAGCGGGTTGCCGCAAGTGCTGCGGCAGCCCGCTTGGGCTTTCTTTCAACGCATTGTAATGGGATCATTTGGCGTCCTGCTTGTCGGCAGGGGCGTCTGCCGTATGGCTGGCGCGGTGGTGCTTGGGGACCCAGCGCTCGCCCAGCAGGTACTCGCAGATGATGGAGATGATGATGCCGGCGATCAGGCCCGTCTGGGGGTTGGTGACGGCGAGGATGCCGCCGATAAGGCCGGCCACGCCGCGCTGGACGTTGTTCTCACAGATGCCCAGGGCCACATAGAAGCAGCCGAAGGCCTGGATCATCAGCGTCAGGCTCATGGACAGGGGCAGGATCGGCGTGACCAGGGCCAGGAGCGGGACAATGAAACAGCAGATCCACTTCATCACATTGAAGGTGATGGCGCCGCCAAAGTAGGAGTACATATTCTCCTTCCCGGCCTTATACCGCTCGCAGACCGTGACCATCATGGCCGACCACAGGGGACCGGACAGGGTGACGGTGGGGCAGAAGAGGGACTGGATGATGTTGCGGACACCGCAGCAGACGTTGGTCAGGTTGGGGTTGACCCGCACATCCTCGTCGGGGCGGGACTTTTTGGCGTCTTCCAGGAACTCGCTGCCGGCCACGATGTCGCCGAAGGAGATGATATAGGCGATACAGGCCATGGGCAGGGCGGAGAGC
>JAJQFX010000070.1 GCA_021200895.1 Clostridiales bacterium
CTGAGGTGTTCTTCCAAGAGATAAAGTGTTGCACTTGATTGACAATCCGCCGTGCCTCCGAAAGAGGCGGAGGGGTTTGCAGCTGCCCCTACAAAAAAGTAAAGATTTAGTTTTCATTTTCTAGTAGGGGCGCACAGTGTGCGCCCGCCCAGCTTTCCGGCAGTTCCACCCCTCAGTCAGCTTTGCTGACAGCTCCCCTTTCAGGGGAGCCAATAAAGTAGCGGTTACAACAATTTCCTGCTTCCCCTGAAAGGGGAGGGGAACAGGCGACAGCCGGTAGAGGGCTGGGCAACGGAACAACCTTTACCCGAAAGAAGGGAATCCTCGTAAGCGGATGCCAATAGATGCGTCATTGTCACCGCACATATTCATATAACAAAAAATCCAATCAGGCCGGACAAAATGCCCACCGCAGCCCCGACAATGACATCCCTGGGGAAATGCACCCCGCCGACCACCCGGCAGCAGGCCAGCAGCACCCCGAAGCACAGCAGCACCGCCCCCAGCCAGGGCACCAGCCACAGGAAGGTCATGGCGATGACAAAGCAGGAGAACACATGGCGGGAGGGGAAGCTGAACCCCTTGGTGTCCTTATGGATGATGGGCTGGATGTCCAGCACCTCATAAGGCCGTTTCGCGTTGACCACATGGCGGTACACCGACAGCAGCACAAAGGAGACCGCCGGCACCAGGAAAGCCCGGAGCAGCCGCCCGTCCTGCCGGACGGCCAACACGATCAGGGCCACCGGATAGGCCACATAGCAGGTGCGGGTCAGAATGGTATTTAAAATGCGCAGCCCCTTTTCCCTTGCCGGGGTGCGGAAGGGGGCGGAGATGCGGCAATACTGCTGGGCGGTCATGGACTCACTGCTTCCCTTCCAGGAAGTAGGTGGCCTCGCTGTCCGCCATATGGAGGGCGAAGGCCAGGGGGAACATCTCAAAGGCCTTGCCTACGTCCCGGCTGTCCTCCGGGCCGGAGAAGCCCATGTGATAGCGGATGGCGAAGGCTTCCTCCCTTGTCAGCCGCATATAGCCGTTGATGATATAGACGCTCTTTTCCCCGTGGCCGTAGGGCATGGGGTCGTCAAACTGGTACTGGGGCACCTGCCGCCAGGAGCCATCGGGCTGCTTCACGTTGCGGGTAGTTACCTTATAGCACCCCGCCTTGCACACGTCATGGAGCAGGGCCACCACGGCGATGGTCTCATCGGTGTAACTCAGCTCATAGGTCTCCTTCACCCGCTCCCGGGCCAGGTAATCCACCAGGCAGTCGTAGACATTCAGGCTGTGGTCGCACAGGCCGCCCTCATAGGCGCTGTGATACCGGGCGGAGGCCGGGGCGGTGAAGAAGTCGCTGCGGTTCTCCAGGTAGTCCAGCAGCGCGTCCGCCCCGGGACGGGTCACCTTCTCTTTAAAAATGGAAATAAACTCTTCCTTGCTTGTCATATCTTCCAATCCTTTCCAATCCTATAAAACTGGTTGAAACACTGTCTTTATTGTACCACAGAACTGCCGAAAAAGAAAAGGTGGAACTCCACGTTTTTTCACACAAGCGCCCCTTTGGCATAGTATGAAATGTAAAATCCTGCGGAAGCAGGCGCGTGGAGGTGCGTATGGGGCAGGCAGTTTCCCTGTTTTGTTTACTGGCGTCCGCCAATCTGGACACTCTGCTGCTGGGTATGAGCTGGGCGCTGTCAGACCGCAGGCTCTCCCCCAGAGCGGTGGCAGTCATCGGGCTGGTGACCTCGGCGGTGACGGCCCTCTCCCTGGCGGCGGGGAACTGCGTCGCCCATTGGGCATCCTCCTGGCTGATGCAGCGTGGCTCCGGCCTGCTCCTGATGGGGATGGGGGCCTGGTCGGTGCTGGAGCAGCTCCGTGGGTCGGGGGAAGCCCTGTCCGCCGGGCCGGAGGCGCCGCCGACGACCTGGCGGCAGACCCTGACGCTAGCGCTGGTGCTGGGGGTCAACAACTGCGGCATCGGTGTAGGAGCCGGGCTGGCAGGATACGGCCCCTGGCTGGCAGGCGGGCTGAACCTGCTCCTGACCTGGGGAATGCTGCTCCTGGGGCAGCGGTGCGCCGGTTGGGTGCAGCATGCCGGGGCGGAGCGCTGGGCGGCGCTGGGCAGCGGGCTGCTGCTGATAGTAGTCGGCGCGGCGGCCATCGGGGGAGGGTAGGCGTTCACGGATCCAGATTTTTCCGCATCCAAATATGGGGGCAGTGTTCCTCGTAATCTACCGTCCCATATGCCACATACCCCTGCTTTTCATAGAAGCGTTGTGCAGCTATCTGGGCGTGTAACGCAACGCTGCGCCCTTTGTTCCCGCGCACGATACGTTCAACCGTCCTTAACAGGTTTGCACCGATTTGGTTCCCCCGGTATGGCTGCATGACGGCGATTCTGCCAACGATATAGTTGTGGGGTGCCCGTTCAAAGAGGCGACAGGTTGCAACGGCAGCTCTATCGTCAAATACCACAAAATGTTGTGCGATATCGTCGATTCCGTCAAATTCCTCCGTAAACCCCTGCTCCTCCACAAAGACCGCAGTACGAATTTGGATTGCTTCCGGCGGTAACACGTCATAAATTTTTGTTTCCATTTTGCCCTCCTTAAAGCAAAAAGGGTGAGGCGTGCCATATCAAATCAAAATCAGACAAACCATTTTATATGGGAAAGCCCCGGAAAACCGTAATTTTCCGGGGCTTTGAACTGTTCTGATTCGATTTTTCGAGAAAATCAGCGCTTGCTGAACTTCAAAGGCTTAATACTGCAATCAGGAAAGCTGACTGATTTTGCGCTTTTCATCCAGTTTTTTCTTTCATATTGGCGCTTTTCTTGCCCTGTTGTTCCAAAACACGCATTTCTGACCGTGCCACGAAAAACGAATTTGCTGCCTACCTGCTCCTTGCCCACAGCGTCCCAGGGCTGCGGACAACAACAAATCACCCGCCACCTCCCAGCCAGGCTGTTGCCTGGCTGGTTTTTGTTGCAAACTGCTGTGATAGACGGAATCCCCATATACCACCTCGTTGTCTTCACGAATCAGCGCAGCAGCCCGTGTAATATCGTGGGCATTTGCCGGAGTCACCGTCATCGTATGCGCAAGCGCAATTTTCTCGCAACCCGCTCTTGTCCGTTTGTTCAGAGATTCCCTGTTTTTCCATCCTGTTCCATGCAAAAGGACTGTCCGGCCCCCGGACAGTCCCCTTTGTTTGACAAATAGCGGCGGCTTACACCCTGTACAGCCAGTCCGCTTCTTCCGGCGTGAGGTTCAGCTCCGCCGCGTCCAGGCTTTGCCCCAGCATCTCCGTGTTCTCCGCGCCGACGATGGCGACCACGGGCAGCTTGTTGTAAATGATGTGCGCCAGCCCCACTGCGGGGATAGAGGCGTGCTTTTCCTCCGCCATCTGCTGCACCCGGGCCAGGCGCTTCATGTTCTCCGCAGAGCCGTAGGATTCCCGGAGGCTCGCAGGCATGGCGTCCAGCCCCTGAGCGGCCACCCGGGCAAAGAAGCCCTGAGCCTGGGAGCTGAAGGCAAAGACGGGGATGTGCTTCTCCTCATAATAGGCGTATTTGTCCGGGGTCATCATCAGGGAGCCGAACTGGACGAAGTACTTATCCTCCGATGCGGCCAGGGACATACCGATTTGGCTGCCGCCGATAATATTGCTCCCCTTGCTTTCGGCGTACTCCACCGCCGCCTTCACGCGGTAGGTGTCGTAGTTGGAGACGCCTACCCGTCTGGCCTTGCCGGACTTCACGATGTCCTCCATGATGTCCACGATTTCCTCAATCGGTACCTCTGGGTCATCCTTGTGAATCCAGTACATATCCAGGTAGTCGGTATGCAGCACCTTCAGGCTTTGCTCCAGGTCGGCCATAATGCACGCCCGGTTGACTCGCTTCACATCGGGAGCGCTCTGCATGGGATGGCCGCCCTTGGAGCAAATCATCAGCCTGCTGCGGTTGCCCCGGGATTGCAGATACTCGCCCACCATCTCCTCCGAGTGGCCGTCGCCGTAGGCTCTGGCTGTGTCGATGGTGTTGCCGCCCCGGTCGATGAAATAGTCATACAGCCGGAACTTTTCCTCCGTGGAGAGCATCTCCATGCTCATGGACGAACCCATGGCGATTCTGGAGAACTTCATGGTTTCGCCGTTCGCGTCCTTCAATTCAATGTAAATCATAGCAATATTCTCCTTATTTTATGGCGTTTCCGTATCAGTGTACCGTTATCGTGGCGGGAAGGATCAAAATTACATTCCCTGCTCCTGACGGATTTTTTCCAGCTCCGGCTCAAACTCCTTGTGCTTCTTGTCCAGGTCATAGAAGCTCATGGCAACGAAAATCAGAGCCAGGCTGAGCAGGGGCAGCCCACCCCATACGAAGCTGATGGCGCTCATGGCGGAGGCGGTCTGTGTCGCCGCGCCGCCGAGATAGCCGGAGGCACCCAGAACGCCTGCAATCAGGGAGCTGGCGATGCCGGAGCCGATCTGGCAGGCCAGGGAGAAGCTGGCCATGATAACGCCGGCGTTGATGCTTCTCGTCTTAACCGTCAGCTCATCCACAATATCCGGCTGGGTGGACTGAATCATGCACCCCACGAAGCCGCCACCGAAGCCTGCAATCGCCATGCCGACAATCATCATGGTGGGGATGCTGGGCGCCAGGAACCGCAGGGCGACGCCAACGGCTGAGATGCTGGTGCCGATCAGCGCGATGGGGCGCTTCCCCAGCTTGATGGCCATAGCAGGCACGATCAGGGGAGAAATCAGACCGGCAAAGCTGTAGACGGTCATTGCCACGCCCATGACAGCAAAGTTCCCATTCATATAATAGGTAATGTAATAGACCATAGTGGACATGAGGGAGATGACATAGAACAGGTTGCCGAAGCAGAACAGCAGTTCAACAACAAAGTTTTTGGTGGTAATGTAAGCAATCAGGTTCTTCAGCAGGGAGCCATTGCTTTGGGGCTTCGCAGCCGCTTTTTCCGCCTGCTGCCCGGGGTTTTCCTGTGCTTTGGTTTCGGAGACTGCCGTATTACCGGCGGCTGTCATGGCGACCATGACGATGCCCAGGAGCAGGGCGGTGCGCAGATAGCCGACAGCGTCATTGGAAGCACCCAGCAGCGCCACCAGAGGTGCCACCACGCTGCCGATCAGGCTGGTGCCCAGGCCGCCGGTGATGCCCCGGACGGTGGCCAGCATATTCCGTTCCTTCGGGTCGGTAGTCATGAAGGTCATCAGAGAGCCTTCCGGGATGTTGACCATCGTCAGGCCTGTGGTGTAAATCACATAAGCAAAATAGATGAAGGCCATGGTCGCTGCGATGGAGGAGCCGTCAAAGAGAGTTGCGGTTCCGAACAGCATCAAAAGGCCCGCCAGGAAGACGACGCAGCCACCGTAAATCCAGGGACGGGCGCGGCCAATTTTGGTGTGCGTCCTGTCAACCAGGGCGCCGATGATGAAGTCGCTGCAGGCGTCAATCACCTTGCAGACAAGAAACATCAGGCTGACCGCCGCTGCGGCCTTGGCGTAATTGGTCTCATCCAGGCCGCCGAACACAACGTTCAGCAGGTAAGCGGAAAGGTAGGTATCCGCCAGGGACTGGGCGATTTGGCGGCCAAAATCGATGGAGCCAAATCCAATTCTCTGCTTCCAGAGGGCCCCTCTGGAAAGGGTGATTGAAGTATTTGCCATGTTTGATTCCTCCATTAGTGATCAGTTGTTTTTCTTCAGGTCTTTCGCTGAGACGCAAGCCGGCGTTTGCTTCTGATTACAGAATACCCGTTTCACCGCCGTTCTGCAATTCCGTTTTAAAATGTGAAACCTCAAAATGGAATCGGAACTACCAGAACAGGTTGCAGGAAAAGGCCCAATTATTGGTTTCTTCAAAAGCAAATTGACACTTCTTGCGGAAATATGCTATAATAAAGCTATATTTTCTGTTTGGGGGGAATTGCCGCAAGATTGCCGCAATTCCCAGAAACGGAGGCGACCATGAAAATCGAGTACTTAGAAGAATTTGTTACCCTCGCGGATATGAAGTATTATCATACGGCGGCAGGCAAGCTGTTTATCTCCCAATCTGCCCTGTCCAAGCACATCCAGGCGTTGGAGGCGTCCATGCACGTCCAGCTCTTTGAGCGGGGGGGGCCACCGGCGCAGCTTTGACACGCTACGGGCAAGAATTTTTACCCTATGCCCGAACGATCGTCAACCAGTATAAGGAGGGGAGCGACAAAATCGATCAGGAGGTCACCGGCTTTTCCACCTCCGTCTCTGTTGTCTCGGAATTTGACATTTTTCCGGATATATTGGAATTTTGCGCCGCTAACCCCCACTATCGCATGACGTTTGAAGAAAAAATCGCAGCCAGCGCAGTCCATCAAGATTTGGAGTTGAATCACTGCGATTTGGCCGTTCTGCTGAGTGGAGAAACGGAATATTCCGAGTTTAACAGCTATCCATACCTCTCTGACCGATTTGTGGCAATCGTGCCGCAGACGCACCGTCTGGCGGAGCGAACGCTGATTTCCCTGTCCGACCTGGCAGAGGACAGGTTCCTCTTGCCTACCAGAGACACCGTGGAATACCACATCATTACAAAAGCCTGCCAAAAGGCAGGCTATGAGCCAAAGTCGGCGGGGAATGGCTTCACCTTTATGCAGCGCGTTCTGATGACCGCCAGGGGGTTGGGCATCTCCATCGTTCCCCAGTACATCACCTTTCAAATGCACGACGGAATGTACCCCAGGGAGACGCTGGACAGTATCTCGGTTTTGGAGCTGAGCGCAGATATTCGGATTTACGCCAATCTCTATTTCCGGAAAACGGAGATCCTCCGGCCCGGCGCTGCGGCTTTCCTGGAGTTCATTCGCCAGAAAACGCAGAAAACGCACAGTTAAACAGATTTGGGCGGCGCCGCGTTATGCGGCGCCGCCCGAAGGTTTAACGAAAATAGCCGGATTATAAGTGATGGCATGCGGACCAGCGAAGGGCGTGTTATGGGGAGGCACCGGGGAGACAGGATT
>JAJQFX010000275.1 GCA_021200895.1 Clostridiales bacterium
GGCGCAAACGAATCGCCAGGCCGCCGCTTCATTTTGTTCAGAGGTTCCTCAAAATCCCTCGCTGGGGCGGAAGCCCTGCTCAAGCTGCCGCTTCCAGCACAGGGACAAAATTTCCTCCACCAACGGCAGGTTTTCCGACAGGTAGGGACGGGACTTGCCGTATTTTAACAGGTAGTAGGCCAGCACGTCCTCCTGCTTCTCAAAGAGGCTGCCCCCGATGACGCTCATCAGGCTGTGGTACAGGTTGGGTTCCCCGGCCTTTATCTCGTCCAGCAAAAACTTCCGGGCCTCCGGGGAAAGGCCATCCAGATAGGAGGTGGCCGGGTCTTTGCCCACATTTGCCTTCACGAAGTCGGTCAGGCATTTGAACTCCTCCTGCACGGTGGCACGCTGGGCGGCGGTCATGGTCTTCCAAATGCGGTTCAGCGACTGCCACTCTTTGGTCGCAATGATTTCTTCCTTGCTGAGCATACGGCTCCCTCCTGCCTGGTTCCTCTCTGCGAGGACTGCTAACAGGAGTATCATAGCACTTTTGCGCTGAAATGGCAATCTTTTCCGCAGGAAAAACGACGTTCTCAGGAGCGGCGAGCCCAGGAGGGCAAAATTGCTTCCACCCTGCCAGGGGCAGGGGGCGGCGGCTGTGCGGTCACTGCCGCAAATCGTTCGCCAGCTTGTGACAAAAATATACGCCCACGCTGACGGGTCTTATACCGTCAATGTAGGCGTACATTTGAGTGGTTGCGGGGGGAGGACTTGAACCTCCGACCTCCGGGTTATGAGCCCGACGAGCTACCAACTGCTCTACCCCGCGATATGAAATTCATTTGGTGCCGGAGACCGGGATCGAACCGGCACGTGATTTCTCACGGCAGATTTTAAGTCTGCTGCGTCTGCCAATTCCGCCACTCCGACGTGTCGCACTCTCAAGTGCCTGATTATAATAGCACACCGGCCTCCGTTTGTCAAGGGTTAATTTTTCTTTTTTTCCGGGGAACCTCCTCGTGCGGCTCCTGCCCCGCGCTTTTTGAGCGGCACTTCACCGCGTCACGCACACCGGACGCGGCGCGGCGGGGCTTTGCAGCGGGAACGCTCTTTTTGTCCGGCGCTCCCGCTGCATCGGCGGCTCAGCCCCCGGTGGCCATCGCCGCCAGCTCCTCCAGCACCAGCAGGAGGCAGGAGAGGAAGTCCGTCTTTCTCCCCTCGCTGACCGTCACCAGGGCGTCCTCCGGCACCCCGTCCACCTGCACCTGGTAGTATTTGGCGGAGGTCAGGCCGTCGATGCAGGTCTCTGCGGTGCTGACCCCCTCAAAGGCGTACTCCCGGATGGCGGAGCCGTCGGTGTAGAGGTAAATCACCCCGCTATCCTCGTCCCCGCAGTCTACGGTGACGACGATTTGGGCGTAGTTGGTAAAGAGAGTGTACGTCCCCACCTCCCCGGCGGTGGTGGTCAGATCCTCCTTCGTCAGGTTCCAGATGCCTTCCCCCTGTTCATAAACCAGCGGACGGCGCTGGTAGACCATGGTGTGCAGCGTCAGCGCCAGTACTGTCCCCAGGACGGCCAGCACCAGGACGGCGGCCACCGCCGCCACCGTCCGCCGGGCCTTGTGGCGGCGTACCTTGACGGCGTAGGTGCGGAGGGCGGCGGCCTCTCCGTCATCAGCGGGG
Organism: Clostridiales bacterium; assembly: GCA_021200895.1. Taxonomy (GTDB): domain Bacteria; phylum Bacillota; class Clostridia; order Oscillospirales; family Oscillospiraceae; genus Onthomonas. The sequence goes on from JAJQFX010000275.1 coordinate 1,666, forward strand.
GGCTCCGCAATGGGATGGCCCATCCGCTGACAGCAGGCGCGGCAGCCTTCGCACTGGGCCAGATGCTCCTCCACGGCGGCCCTGGTGTCCTGGGAGCAGTCTCCCTCCACATAGGCGGGCAGCAGGTCCCGAATCAGGTCACAGCTTAACTTCATAGCGATTCCTCCTCATCTAACAGGGTCAGCAGCTTGTCCTTGCCCCGATAGAAGGTCATTTTCGCCCAGGACTCCGACTTGCCGAAAATCGCCCCGATGTCGGCGAATTTCAGTTCCCCGAACACCCGCAGGGTGAACACCTCCCGGAAGGGCTCCGGCAGGCGGTGGAGAGCCTGGTGGATGCGCATGGCGCTGTCGTGGTCTTCCACGCCGGCGAGGGGGTCACCTTCCTCCGGAAAATCCTCCGGCAGGTCGGTAAACCGCCCGGCCCGCCGCTGCTCCGTCCGCCACACGTTTTTCGCAATGGAGAAGAGCCAGGTGTCCACTGAGCTGCGGCCCTGGAACCGGTCAATGTGGAGATAGGCCCGGTAAAGGGTCTCGGCGGTCAGCTCCTCCGCCCGCTCCGGGCTTCCCGTCAGGGAGAGCAGGTAGCGATAGACCTTGCCGGAGCTGTTGCGGTAAAGGGCTTCAAAGGCGTCCATGGGGTTCCCTCCCTTCTGTCTGTCGGCTATTGGTTAGACGGGGAAGTGCCGGAAAAGTCACAGATATTGCAGAAAAATTTCACAGGCAATTCCGCCATAAAAAACAGACCCCCGGAGGGGCCTGCTTTTTATGGCAATCGAAGGGCGCCGTTAGAGGGTGATACGCTCCAAATCCTCCGGCACCCAGATGTTCCCGTGATACACGCTTCCCGCCTCGGCGGTGAACCGCTCCCGGCGGTCCGCCCCGTAGTCCCGGGTGTGGTAGAGCACCAGGTTCTTCGCGCTTAGCGAGGCGGCGTTGCGGCCTGCGTCCAGGGCGGTGGCGTGGCTGATGCGGTAGGGGTGGTACCGTTCCCGGTCTTCATAGAGGCAGAAAGCCTCGCTGAGCAGCCAGTCTGCCTCCGCCGCATAGGGGCGGCAGTCCGCCTGAAAGGGTTCATCCCCCAGGGTGACGACGCTGGTACCGTCCGGCAGCAGCGCCCGAAATCCGAACTGCTTCAGCTTGACGGAGTGAATGTCAAAGGCGGTCAGGGTCAGCCCCGCTGCCTCCGCCGTCTCCCCATCCTCCACAGGGCACAGGAGGATGCGGCTGCCGAACAGGCCGTAGACCGGCCCGCTGAGGGCGGTGCGGCAGATGGTGTCCACCAGGCCGCACAGCTCCCTGTGGGCGGTGCGGCAGATGGTGTCCACCAGGCCGCACAGCTCCCTGTGGGCCAGCACCCGGAGCGTCCCCTCATAGCCGCCCCGCTGCATCTGCTGCCCGATGGCCCGCAGCACCCAGATGGCCCCCAGCAGATGGTCGGTGTGGCCATGGGTCAGGAAGAGGGCGCGGATGCGGTTCAGGTCGTAGTCCAGCCTGTGGAGGCGCTTCACCGTCTCCAGCCCGCCGCCGCCGTCCACCAGGAGGGACGCCTCGGGCTGCTCCAGTAGCCAGCAGGTGTTGTAGCGCAGCATGGGCATGGCGTCGCCGGTGCCAAGGAAAAGGATGGCGGTTGACATGGGGCCTCCTTATGGGGTGATGTGGTTCTTCTGCCGGGTGAGACGGCGGGGGTGCGTTCCTTGGATAGGAATACCAGAAGGATATAGGGCGTTTGCCCTTGCCATGGCGAGGCTTACTTAGACAGGGTTTGCCTCGTCTTCATCATCTTCTTTTCCCGGCGCATCCTCGTCCTCCTCTTCATTTTCAAGCATCGCTTCATTCTTTTGGGCGGGCAGTTTTTCTTTGATAAAGTTAGCCACTTGATGGAGTTTGGGCCTGATAACGGGGGCCGCTTTCTGGGCCACGATTGCTACACATCCTCCGGCTAGGGCCGCAAGTAATGTCACAATCCATTCTTCCTTTTCTCTTTTCTCGGTATCTTCGCGCCATTCCTCGTAAACTTCCTGTCTGCCTTCCTCGCGAAGGTCTTCTTTGTAGGCGTCCAGATTGCCATCGTATTTCTCTTTTAATTCTATCGACTGGTCTTGATAGGAACCCAAATTGGAACGACGATTGCTCATCAGCATACCTCCATAGTAAACGAGCGATGAAAACTTTTCTTGTTAAGAGTGTGTGTTAAAATCGAGCCATGCGTAGGTGAAATTTATGAAGCCTCCTTTTCATTCGATGGTTCAGCAAGCCGATACTTACCAAATTATAGAATAGCACAATTCATCAAAAGTTTCAAGTATATGAATACAACATTTACAAAATATTCACAAAGAGCCGATTTCAACCGTGGTACTATTAACATTGCCATGATAAATTTCAAGAAGTTGCAACTTAGCACTGCTTTTTGAATAAAGCGCAGCAAAATCCCCGCCGGTCAACCCGGCGGGGATTCCCCACAGCTTCAATACGCCAACGCTGTCCCATCCTCCAGCACGCCCACCCAGTTCAGGTGGCTCTTGATGGTGTACTTGGGCGCTTCATAGGTGGGCTCTTTGCCCTTTCCGCCCTCCCGGCGGAACCAGCGGCCATGGATGCCGGTTTCCACTTGGATTTTGGCGGGGGCGCCCCCGTCCATCCGCTCCGGGTACAGCTCCGCTGCGGCGGCCTCCAGGGCGGACGGCTCCACAGTGCCCGCCTTTTCGTAAATGGCGATCAGTTCCTCACAGGTGTAGCCCCTGGCTTCTTCCACTTCCATGGCGTCACCACCAGGGCAGGTCGATGGGCACCCCGCCGTTCAGCACGGTGAGGACCAGCAGGACAAGGACGGCAATGATAATGACCTTGGTCATCTTTTTGGCGATGCCCAGCACCAGGGAGACGATGCAGAGGCCCACCAGCAGGTTCATCAAATCAGTCGTAGTCATAGCGGTTTGGGCTCCTTTCTCAAAAACGTGTACGTCCCAGGGGCGGTCACGCCCGGATGACATAGCCCACGCCCCGCACCGTCTCGATGAGGTGGAGGCCATAGGCCTGGTCGATTTTATTGCGGAGGAAGCGGATATAGACATCCACCGTGTTGGTTTCCCCGGCATAGTCGTAGCCCCAGACGGTGGTCAGCAAGGTGCTGCGGGAGAGAACGGTGCCCTGATGCTCCATCAGGCAGCGGAGCAGGTCGAACTCCCGGCGGGTCAGGTTCACCTCCTGACCGTTCACCGTGACACGGCGGCGGGAAATTTGGAGCGTCACCGGCCCGGCGGTCAGCAGGTCAGGCGTTTCCCCGTCCCGCTTCGGCGGGAAGGGGGTGCGCAGGGCGCAGCGGATGCGGGCCAGCAGCTCCTCAATGGCGAAGGGCTTGGTGATGTAATCATTGGCTCCGGCGTCCAGCCCGGCCACCTTGTCCGCCACATTGTCCCGGGCGGTCAGCAGGATGACGGGCACGTTCTGCCCGTCTCTGCGCAGGCGGCGCAGCACCTCGATGCCGGACAGCTGGGGCAGCATGATGTCCAGCAGCAGCAGGTCGGGCTTCTGGGTCAGGGCCAGCTCCAGCCCCTCCCGGCCGTCTGGAGCCAGGGTGACATCATAGCCCTCGTAGCACAGCTCCAGCTCCAGCATACGGGCCAGCTGCGCTTCGTCCTCTACAATTAAAATCCGTTCTGCCATGGGGTTGCCTCGATTTCTCTCTCCACACGGGCAGCGCACCGGGCGCGGCCCCTTTTCTCGTTACAGCCGGGCCACGCCGGTCTGCCGGGCAGCTTCCGCCACGGCGGAGGCCACGGCGGGCCGCACCCGCTTGTCAAAGGCGTAGGGCAGGATGTACTCCGGGTTCAGCTCCTCCTCTGACACCAGGGAGGCCAGGGCGTTGGCGGCGGCGATTTTCATGGTGTCGTTGATGTCGCTGGCCCGCACGTCAAACGCACCCCGGAAGATGCCGGGGAAGGCCAGCACGTTGTTGATTTGATTGGGGAAGTCGCTACGGCCGGTACCCACCACGGCGGCCCCTGCCTCCTTGGCTAGGTCGGGCATGATTTCCGGCGTGGGGTTGGCCATGGGGAAGAGGATGGCGTTGGGGGCCATACGGCTCACCATCTCCGGCGTCACCATCCCCGGCGCGGAGACCCCGATGAACACGTCTGCCCCCTCCAGCACCTCGGCCAGGCTGCCGCTGCGTTTGGAGCGGTTGGTGATGGCGGCGATTTCCGCCTTGGCGGCGTTCAGGCCCTCCCGGCCCTCGTAAATCGCGCCCTTCCGGTCGCACATAATGACATCGCTGAGGCCACGGGCGATCAGCAGCTTGATGATGGCGATGCCCGCCGCACCGGCTCCGCAGGTGACGACACGGATGTCCTCCATCCGCTTGCCCACCAGCTTCAGGGCGTTGGTCAGGGCCGCCAGCACCACCACGGCGGTGCCGTGCTGGTCGTCATGGAACACGGGGATGGAGCAGCGCTCCTTCAGCTTCCGCTCGATTTCAAAGCAGCGGGGGGCGGAGATGTCCTCCAGGTTGATGCCGCCGAAGGAACCCTCCAGCATGGCCACCGTGTCCACAATGGTGTCCACGTCCTTGCTCTTGACGCACAGGGGGACGGCGTCCACCCCGCCGAAGGCTTTGAAGAGGACGCATTTGCCCTCCATCACTGGCATACCGGCCTCCGGGCCGATGTCCCCCAGGCCCAGCACGGCGCTGCCGTCCGTCACCACCGCCACGGTGTTCCAGCGGCCCGTCAGGTCGTAGCTCTTGGCGGGGTCTTTCTGAATCTCCAGGCAGGGCTGGGCCACGCCGGGGGTGTAGGCCAGGGACAGGGCCTCCTTGTCCTTGACCTCCATCTTGGGTACGGTCTCCAGTTTGCCGTGCCATTCGTAATGCTTTTTCAGGGATTCCTCTGCGTAGTTCATGGTGTATCCGACTCCTTCATGTAGTTTTCCAACAAGGTCATTATACTCCGCCCCTGTCCGTTTGACAAGCGGGGGATTCCTCAGAACACGGAAATCAAGTTGCCAGTCAATGTACCAAAGAGACCCCTCAGTCTGGCCTTGCGGCCAGCCAGCTCCCCTTTCAGGGCAATGTCATCAACTTAAAGATGCAATCTATCCTGGGTTGAGGAGAATAAAGTGACCGTACAGTCAGATGTTATCCACCGTTGGACTATAAAATTGCACGTTCCGCCCGC
>JAJQFX010000100.1 GCA_021200895.1 Clostridiales bacterium
GTATAGGGCGGGTCGCAGAGGGCGGCGGCGCTCTCCTTGGGCAGCAGGCTCCCCAGCTTGAAGAGATACCCCAGGTGAATGGGGGGACTTCACCCGGAACACCTGCTCCCTGGTCAGGGCCAGCCGCTGGCACAGAATGTCGGTCAGCTTGTCCCCCTGGCCGCCCTGAATCTCCAGCCGCACCGGAGCCAGGCGGGTGCGCTTCTTTACCACCTTGCGCATATGTTGGCGGAAGTCCATGTCCACGTCATAAGCCTCGTCCTCCGGGGTAATGTCGGCGTTGCGGGTGACGCAGATGACCGCCCGGTCGGTGATGGTGAACTGGTCAAAGACCTGCCCGGCGAACTCCAGCAGCACGTCCTCCGTCAGGATGTAGTGGACGCCCCGCTCCTCCAGCCGCAGGAAGGGCGGCAGGGCGTCGGGCACCGGCAGGATGCCCAGCAGCTCCTTCCCGTCCCCCTGCAAAATCAGGGCGATGGAGAGCCCCTTGTTGGGCAGGTGAGGGAAGGGGTGGTGAATGTCCACGATTTGGGGGGACAGGATGGGCCGCACCTCATTTTCAAACCAGGCGGTCACCTGCTTCTTCGCCTTGCCGTCCAGCTCCCCGAACCGGAGGCGGCAAATGTTGCAGGCCCGGCACCGGCCCTCCAGCTCGTCAATGACCTTATCCCGCTGCTTATAAAGGGGGATGACCGCCTTGAAGATGTCCTGAAGCTGCTCCTGAGGGGTCTTTCCTGTCTTATTGTCGAAGTGGGTCTCCTTGATGAGGGTCATATCGTAGAGGGAGCCCACCCGCACCATGAAAAATTCGTCCAGGTTGCTGGCGAAGATGGCGGCGAATTTCAGCCGCTCCATCAGGGGGACGCTTTCGTCCCTGGCCTCCTCCAGCACCCGTTCGTTGAACCGCAGCCAGGAAAGCTCCCGGTCCTGGGTGTATCTTGTATCGATTTCTTTATTCATGTTCCTTCTCTCCTAACACACGCTTATGCAGATAGCCCTCCCGGACGCCGCAGGCGCTGACGGTGATGTCCGTTCCGCCGTAGCGCTGGCAGATGGTGTCCAGCACCAGCAGCCCCGGCACCAGGGTGTGTATCCGCTCCGGCGCGACTTTCAAAAGCGCCTGTATCGTTTCCCTGTCCATCCGCTTGCACAGCTTCACCAGCTGCCGCAGTTCCTCGGCGGTCAGCACCCGGCAATCCTCTGGGCGGGCAAAGAAGTGGTTCGCCGCCTTGCAGGCGGCCCGCACGGTGCCGCCCACCCCGCAGATATGGGCCGCAGGCCGCAGTTCCACTTTGGCTTTCGCCAGCTGCGCCTCCACCTCGCCCTGGATGGCCTTGCACTCCTCCTTGGTGGGGTGCAGCTTGGACACAAAACGTTTGAACAGGTTCAGCGACCCGATGGGCAGGCTGTAGGCCGACAAAATCGACCTGTCCTCATATTCCAGCAGCTCGGTGGAGCCGCCGCCCAGGTCCAGCATCAGCCCGCTGTCATGGGTGATGCCCAGCAGCGCCCCCCGGAAGGAGAGGGCGGCCTCCTCCTCGCCGGAGAGGACATCCACGGTCAGGCCGGTCTCCGCCAAAATCTCCGCCACCACATCCTCTGTGTTGGAGATGTTCCGCAGCGACGCCGTGGCGAACACATACATGGCCTCAATGCCCAGATTGTCCAGCAGCGCCCGGTAGCTGGTCAAAACGTGACACACCACCTGAACGCCCTCCGCTGACAGCCTGCCCCCTTCCACATAGCTGGCAAGCCCCGCCATGACCTTCCGGTGCATCAGCAGATGGTTGCCCTCCGCCTCGCAGCGGTAGAGGGACAGGCGGATGGTATTGGACCCTACATCGACGATTCCGCAAATCACAGGCGATTCCCGCCCCGACTGCAACTGGTTTGATTCATGCGTTTTACGCTCCTATTACAGTATTTTTTTCTTTTTAAAAACCAGCAGGCAGGCCGCCACCACGACGACGCTGACCAGAATAATGACCGGATACCTGGTCTCCAACTCTGGCATATTCTCAAAGTTCATGCCGTACCATCCCGTAATCAGGGTCAGGGGAAAGAAGATGGTGGAGATGATGGTCAGGAACTTCATATTGTCGTTCTGCCTGGCGTCCACCAGAGCCTGATAGGCGTCCCGCACCTGCTGGGCGTACTCCAGCAGGTAGCTGGTGCGGTCTTTTAGACGCTCCGCCCGGTCTGCGGCGGTGCCGAAGTATTTCAGCTGCTTGCGGGCAAAGTACCGGTCCTCGTTCTCCTCCAATTCCCGGGCCATGTCCACCAGCTGGTCATAGTAGCTGCGCAGGGTCAGCAGCTGCTTTCGGACAGGCTGGAGGCGGCTCTGGAAGTGGTCGGAGATGCCCTTTGCCGTCTCGTCCTCCATCTCCATCAGGGCACGCTCGTAGGATTCCAAAACCTCCGCGTCTCGGGAGGTGAACTCCGCGATGAAGTTGTACAGGAACCGCTCCCTGGTCTCCCCCTGATGCACCTTTTTCGCCCGAATGCGGTTGATGAGGCGCTCGGCGAAGCCGCTGTTGTCAATCAGCACCACGAACCGCCGGGTGATGACGCAGGCCATATGATAACGGCTGCCCAGAATGTCCAGCAGGCGGGGGATGGCGAAGGTGCCGTAGAGGCGCTCCTGCTGGCTCTCCACCTTGCAAAAGCAGATGTCGGACAGGGAGATGTCCAGCTCTGCGTGGATGTCCAGCGCCTCCAGCACCCCCCGGCATTCCTCCTCGCTGGTCAGGAGTACGGCGGAGCCTTCCCCCTGGAGAACCTCCTCCAGGGTCGCCTCTTGAAGCTGGCTGCCAAGCTGGTAAATCATTTGCTCTCCGCCCCGATGAAGTAGGCGAAGCTCATCTGATTGGAGGCTACCTCAGCCAGATTCACACAGCTGTTGCCCATGCGGTCAATGCAGTGCAGAACCTGCATGAAGGGGACGGACAGCTTCTTCTTACAGGTGCCCTTGTTCACCCGCTGCATATGCTGCTTCCGCATCTCAATGTCCAAATCCAGCACCGTTTCCTTCTGCTCCAGGCTCCGTTGCAGCGGCTCCAGGGAGCCGCTGGCCAGGGCCGTCATGGCGTCGGTGTACATGGTTTCGATATAGGTCAGGCTCTTCTCCAGGTCGTCCATGGCCTCCGGGGAGTAGTTATACTTTTTCTCCTTCCGCGTCTGGAGGGAATCCCCCAGCTCCACGGCCAGACCGCCCATCCGCTCCACATCGCTGAGGACGTACAGCAGCTGGGCCGTCTGGGACGCCTGCTGCTCCGTCAGCACACCGGCGGAGAACAGCTCCGCCAGATACTCGTGAATCTCCACATGGAGGCTGTCCAGCGCCTCGCCATAGGTTTTGACCTCCTGCAAAAGGTCGGTGCTGTCGCTTCCCACGGCTTCCTTCACGTCCAGCAGCATGGTCTTTACCATCTCGCTGCAATGCAGCACCTCCTGAGCCACCAGGCGGAGGGCTGCGGCGGGCTGGGTCAGGATGTTCTTATCCAGATAGCAGGGCTTGGACAGGTCTGCCAGCCCCTCCTTGCCGTCGGGGATGAGTTTTGTAACGATTTTCACCATTACCCCCAGCAGGAAGATCCAGATGATCGTCATGGTCAGGTTGAAGATGGTGTGGGCGTTGGCAATTTGCCGGGAGATGACCTCCGCCTCAATCCCCTTGGGCGAGATGTACTGGATAAACGCCGCATAGGGCTTCACGAACCAGATGAACAGCACTGCGCCGGAGATGTTGAAGATGCTGTGAGCCACCGCCGTCCGTTTTGCGTCCCGGGACTGGCCCACGCAGGCCAGCAGGGCGGTGATGGTGGTGCCGATATTGTCGCCCAGCAGGATGGGAATGGCCCCCGCCAGGCCCAAAATGCTGGTCACGCCGTCCGGGCCGGCCTGGGAGGCGAAGTTTTGCAGCACGGCGATGGTGGCGCTGCTGCTCTGCACCACCAAGGTCATCAGGGTGCCCACGGCTACGCCCAGCAACGGAATATCCGCTACCTGGGCAATCATGTTGGTGAACACCGGGCTGGAGGCCAGGGGCTTCATCACGTCGCCCATGGTCTCAATGCCCAGGAACAGCAGGCCGAAGGCGAACACCGTCCGGCCAATGTTCTTCACCTTCTCGTTCTTGCTGAGGAAGGACACGATAAAGCCCGCGAACACGAATACATAGATGTAGTCCGTGATTTTAAAGGCGATGATCTGGGCGGTGATGGTGGTGCCGATGTTGGCTCCGAAGATGATGGAGATAGCCTGAGGCAGCGACATCAGCCCCGCGCTGACGAAGCCGATGGCCATGACGGTGGTGGCGCTGCTGCTTTGCAGCACCGCCGTCACCAGCGCACCGGCCACCACGCCCATGAGACGGTTCCGGGTCAGCAGGCCCAGAATCTGCTTCATCCGTTCGCCTGCGGCCTTCTGGAGGCATTCGCTCATCAGGTTCATGCCGTAAATAAAGATGGCCAGGCCGCCAAACAGGACAAAGATAATTTGCAACGTGTCGTTCATCTTAGTCTTCCCTTTCTGTATTGATGGTATTCCACTTCACGATGGTTCCGGTAAAGAGGCCCCGCAGCTCCTCCATGGTGACGGCGCCCAGCGGGTTCTCCTCGTTGACGAGAACGGCGATGCCATCCTTGGCGATGACCTCACATTCCAGCAGCTCCGCCTCGCAGTCCTTCAGCTCGCGGGAGGCCGCGCCAAAGTCGCATTTGCCCTGCATGGCGTCATTCAGGCCGGTGGTGGAGTCGGAGGCCGTCACCTCTACCGTGGCGCTGGGGTTCAGCGTCATATACTCCGCCGCCAGCTCCTCCAGCAGGGGGGCGGCGGAGGTGGAGCCGTGGATGGTGATGGTGCCGGACTGCTTCCCGGAGAGGAAGGTGGTGCTGTCCGCCACCGTCACATAGCCCTGGGCCACAATGTCCTGCCCCTTCCCCAGCACATAGGTCAGGAAGTCCTGCTCCAGCTCACTGAGGCTGCCGCTCCAGGCCAGGCAGAAGGGCCTGCTCAGGGGATAGCTGCTGCGCATCACGTTGTTCAGCGTGGCCTCTACGCCGTCCACCGCCAGCGCCTTCGCCCCCTCCAGGGCGTCCAGCGCGCCCATGGAGACGTAGCCCACCGCCGACGGGTCGGCCTCCACGGCGGCGATGACTGCCTCTGCGTCCGTGACCACCAGCGCCGTGGCCACCGTGGCGTCGACGCTTTCGCCGTCCGTGCTCTCGTCAAAGCCCACCAGCTCCGCAAAGGCGCTCCGGGTGCCAGAGCCTTCCTCTCTGGACACCACTTGAACCGCGCCCAGGTCGTCCAGGCCGTCCACCGCCGCCAGGGTTTGCCCCTCCGCGCCGCAGCCGCTCAGCGTCAGCGCCACGGCCAGAAGCAGCAGGAGGATTCGTTTTCTGTTCCGCATAAAGTACGCTACCTCTCTTTTTTGCAACGGATGATTGCAATTCATTCTGTTCACAGCAGAAAGCTGTACAGCCTCATTGTACCGCCCATATGTAAGGTTTGAAACCAAACCCCGGTAAAGTTCCGGTAAAATTCGACAGTTCTGTCGGCGGCAGCCTGGGAACCGCCGCAGAGCATTTTTGAAAAGAATAGGGTTGCGAAAGTGACGGTGTCTGGAGTATAATCAATGTAAAGGAAAAATCAGGCGAAGGAGGTGTTATCATGTCGCTATTTACCGAAGCAAGGTCTGCTCTGTGGAGCTACGTCAAGGGCCAGCTGACGGACAAAGCGGAAGATGCGGTCAAGGATGCCCGTGACTATAACAAATTGGAGCAGGACGTGCGGGCCCTTGCGGAGCAGTATCAGCCGCACTTTGAGACCCTGTCTCTGACCGAGGAATTTGACTTTGAGGGCCTGAACGCCTATTTAAAGGCCCATCTGCGGCAGGAGGTTTCCGCCTGCTTCAACGCCCCAAAGCGCGACCAGCGGGAGGCGGCCAGGCGGCTGATGTTTAATTCCGCCTGTTACTATGCCGGGGCGGACACTCAGGCGAAGAAGGACACCGTCCAGGCGTACCTGAATATGGTCCTGGAGGTGGTGGAACACCACTTTTTGGAGCAAGTGGACGGGAAGGAGTGGTTCCTCTGCGGCAGGACGGTGGACGAGACGGTTGACGCTGTCGAGGCTTTCTTGCAACAGCACGCGACCCAAATCACGGAGCAAATCACCGAGGCCATCCGCTACCACGGTTCCTTTGCAGAGTACGTCGACGACCTCCAGCCCCCCTGGAGCAACAAAAACCGGTTCCACTATCGGAACCCCAGCCTGGGCTTTTATGGGCGGGAGCAGGAGATAGCGGAGCTGAATGACTTCCTCAACCGGAATGAGGACATCCTCTGGATGGCCGTCACCGGGGACGGCGGCGTGGGCAAGAGCAAGCTGCTCTACCACTTTTGCGCCCAGGTCAACGACCGGCCGGGCTGGAAAACCGTTTGGCTCAGCACAAACAGCAGCAAACGGCTGAACGAATACCGAAGCTGGGATTATCCCCAAAGGCTGCTGGTGGTGGCGGACTACGCCGGGGAAATGGCGGAGCAACTGGGTGATTGGCTGAGCCATCTGTCCGAGGTCGCCCCCAGCTGCCGCCCGGAGCGGCTGCGGCTCATCCTGCTGGAGCGGGAACCCCTGGGCCAGGTGACGCCCCTCTGGTATCAGACCTTCACCAGCGGCAGAGTGCGCCGCCGGGTGGTGGAGGATTGCGCCGACCCGGCCAACCCCTGTCTGAAGCTGGAGGGCCCGGGGGACGAGGCGCTGAAACGCCTGGTGACGGACTACGCCCGCAGCAAGGGCAAACCAGAGGCACTGACGGAGGACAGGCTGGCGTT
>JAJQFX010000035.1 GCA_021200895.1 Clostridiales bacterium
AGATTTTTGGGTGTTGCACTTCGTATTATAACCCGCCCACCTCCCCTTTCAGGGGCGGCAAGAAATTGTCATAATCTCTACGTCATTGGCTCCCCTGAAAGGGGAGCTGTCAGCGAAGCTGACTGAGGGGTGATGCCGCATCCGGTTCCGTTGAGATTTTGTAATGGTTGAACAAAACAAAGTTTTAGATTTCACACTCTAGTAGGGGCTTGGAGCAGCAGACCACCAACAAACAGCGGAGGTATTGAGGCCTTTGGGATAGATTCAAGAATTTTCTTGCGCTCGTATACGCACGATTCATGCTTGCGCTGAAGAATGGGTAACCATCCTGTCTGGGGATTGCTTGCGCACCAGAAATCCTGTCTCGTTTTGCATCAAGCTGAATGCAACATGATTCCCTCTGCCATCATTTGTTTTGGAAAAGTGTCAGGAGCGGTATGCATCCAGCAAACCGGTGTTGTCCTCACAGGTCAGCATGATGCCGCTTTGGAACCACGGCGTCTGAATGGAGCAAAGATCTGTAATACCTTCTTCCGCGTTTGCGTTGCTGCGGTAAAGCTCTGATGGCGACAGCCCGATGATCTCTGCCAGACCAGAGACGGAAGAGAAATTCATGTCTCCGTAATTGGAGCGGAATGTTTCTTCCAGCAGGCCAAACCGAAACAGGAGCAGTGAATAATGAATGTCACGATATTCGGTATAATCGGTGAACTCACCCGACGCAGACGACTGAAAGTCATACTCATAAAATGCATCCCCATTGTCCTTTTGTCCATCGTACCAGCCAGTGTAGCCATTGCGAACGATTCTCCCCGTCAGATTGGTTAATGCATCGTCGTTCTGCGCCATGTACATGGCTACATAGTTTTCAGATGGAACTTCTATCCCTTCGATCCCGTCCGCCAAGGAAAGCGTTTCCCCATCGTAGGACAGCGCAACAAGGCCAACAGACAGTTTGCCACCTGTACCGGAGGTGTGGCTGGAGAAGTAGAGATAGTCCAAACCAAGCCAGACAGGATACTCCATGCCTTCGGGCTGGTAATCGTCACCTGGGTAGCAAAGGTATCGGAACAGATGAAAAGCACTGGAGATATTTGTCCAGCTGGCAAGCCCGCACTGTAGGGTCATTTTCTTTTCATCTGCCAGCACTGCTTCGGTGTCGGACGGTTCATAGATGGAGACAATCAGGTGTGTGTCGCCACAGTCCGAATCACCGAGGGAGAAGCTGCCAGGCTCCACCCGAAGTACCATCAACTCGTCCGTGCCATCCGAATCATAGTCGTAGATGTCGACGCACAGGAGGCCCGTGATGCGCTGAGCAATCACCTCCTCCTCGCTCCCGCTGGAGGAGTCGTCACCGTATGTCTCGGTTCCGGTGTCAATGACACCGTACTCATCTACGAGGGAGGCGATTTTGGCTTCCAACGGGTTGGAGGTTATGTTCTCGGCTTCACTTATAGCATTCTCAGCTTCAATATCCCCATTATCTTCGCTTAAAGGCTCTATATAGATCGCCTCAGGGTGAAAAACGCTGTAGCTGGAATCCCCATTTGGTTCAATAGTTATGGTTTCGGAATAAGTATAATAACCATCTGCCTCACAGGTCAGGATATACTCTCCTGCCGTTATGCCTTCATCAACATCGATCAAGAACAGACCAGCTTCGTTTGTAGTTGCGGAAACTGCAACGTCCGCATTCGACCATGCACCATCCCAAGACCACAGATCCTTTATTGTGTCGGTAAGATTGTCCCAAAGTTGCTCTAAAAAGCTGTCAGCCTCGGCCTGTTCTTCCGGTATACTTGAAATGGTCACAGTAGCGCCCTCGACAGGCTCATTGGTGAGAGAATCATATACCATTCCGGAGTAAGTTCCCAGGTTTGCCCGATCTTCAAGAAGCGCCTCTACTGCCGCCCCAACGTTAAGCATAGGGTATGTATATTCAGGATTAACAACGGCGCTTGAAATTGCGGATGTTTTTGCAGACCTTAACAGGTAAAGGCGCACATCAGAAGCTGTTAGGGACGGTTCGATGGGCCACAGCAATGCGGCGGCACCTGTCACCATGGGCGCTGCTGCGGAGCCCCCCCCCTATCCAACGTTTCATAGCCAGTGGTAGTCAAGGCGAAAATATCATTGCCGGGGGCGCAAATGTCAACTTGCTTTCCGTAGTTTGAGTAGTTCGCCATAAGATAATCACCGTCATACTTACTGTTCTCTACGGCACCAACTATCAGAATATGTTCTTCAATTTCCTGATAATATTCAATGGTTTCTTCTGTATATAAATCTCTCTGGATTCCACAGAAATAACCAGTACAGTAGCAGGAGTCGTGCCCATCGTTACCGTTATTCCATCCGTTTCCGGCTGCCTGAACAATCAAAAAGTCCTGACCTGCGTCTAACAGGTTGATCATCATAGAAATACACATTTTGGAAATGTGATCGGCGATTATTTCTGAGAGTTCCAAATATTCGTTATAATCAACGCTCGATTCGAGGGGCAGTAGTGTAGCTGCATCGCCGGATTCCAGCAGGGAATTATATTTTTCTTCGGTATAAACCGTGAATCCAAACGACATATTGATGACCTTCACATTGTTTTCCAACAGGAGTTTCACCCATTCGATAAAAGTGCCGCTTGTCGAGTCCACGAAATTTGTACCCAATCCGCTTCCTGTTGTAATGCTCAGTTTTGTCCTGTCTATGCAATATACGGACAGATTGTAATTAGAACTGCTGGCGATGCCCCGGAGCCCTATTTCATTGTCATCGGCGCTGATGATGCCTGCAACCATGGTGCCGTGATTCTGTGCGCCATCGGACGAGATTTCCAACTGTGTACAGGCGCTCAGATCTTCATGAGAAGTTTGAACAGCTGTATCAATGACACCTACCGCTACATCGGAAGTGCAGTATTCCTCATAGCTCCATGCGGTATAGGCGCCGATGGCTTCAGCATACCAGTTTGCCCCATCTGGATCGTTTTCGTCACCCTCAAGCAGATACTCATCTTCTTCAACCCCAGGAATGTTAAAAACGGCCTTCCAGTCAACAGAAGACCACGGATTCGTATCTGTATACGCATCTTCCGTGAAATAAGGGACATCATATGTGGCACTCCGTACCGTTTCGTTTTCGTTCAGAATTTCTGCGTATTGGCAAATTTCGTTGTAGTCCGCCGCGTCTACCAGAATCTGCATCATGTTGACAATGCCTGAAATATCGGTAACAATCGTGCCGTTTACCTGATTCGCCAGTTTTTGCTTTTCGCTTTTGGATACTTCCCCCGTCAGAAACACATCGACTAGGTCATCAACATAAATAACAGATTCGTCCACGTCCAAAGCAATATGTTCCTCCGTATAACTATATACAAAATCCCCATTATCATAGGTCGTGATTTGATCGGCATACGCTTCCGGTACGGATAAATTTTCGCTTTTAGACAGGTTCGTCCAAGTCACGATGCCCATGAGGTTTAGCGTCAATGCGGCCAATAAAAGGACTGCCAGCGCGGTTATTATGCCTCCATAAATTTTTCTCTGTCCCATATTTTATGTTCCGCCTTTCTGCGAAAAGTACCAACAGGAGTGTGAACCTGCAGTGTTATTGCCAAATAATAAAAGCTTCTGGTACACCACGAATCACCCGCGAGCAATCAGGAGACTATTTCCCGGCATTCAGCACAGCCTTTGTATCCTCCACTGTGTTGAGCGTCTTGACTGCGTTCCCCAAGCTGGCGGACTCAAAATCATAGGTCCGCGTCCCCAGCTCCCAGAGGTCCTGCTGCTCGGCCCACTCAGCCGCCGAAACAGCGTCCCAGTCAATGCGATACGCATCGTCATCGTTGGTCGGCCCCGACACCGTTCGCGCCCGCTGAAAAGCGCCGTTTTCAAACGCAAAATAATAGTAGCAAGAGCCCTCAGCCTGTCCCTGTATCATGTAAATTTCCCCATCGTAACTTGCATACCCCACAAACAGGCCATTGGAGTTTGTGTAAATGAGATTGGTGTAGATATACCCGGACTCCCTCCAGTCGTTCCAGTAGCCTTCCTCCGTTTGAATTTCCGGAGAGTATACGAGGGTGGCCTCTCCGTCGAGATACGCCCAGACGACAGCAAACACCTCTCGTCGATAGGAGGTGTTTTCGTTGTTTACGGCGAGCAAAAGCTCCTCCTGCCCGTCCCCGTCAAAATCCAGCAGCTGCGCGAGAAAAACACCAGTCAACCGGTAGCCATAATAGCCATTGTCCGCATAGGCGCCTTCCCCATATTCCTGTTCGTAGTCTTCGATGATTTGGGCGTAGGCGGCATACATCGCGCTGCTGGGTTCGGTTTCCGCTTCCTTCTGGACGGATTCCATTTGCGTATTGTTGCTGTCAGTGGAGTTGGTATCTGTTTCGACTGAATCGGTTTGCGTTTCTTCTGTCACAACAGTTACAGCAGCTTCGGTGTCGTCAGACGCGGTCAGATACCCACTGACGGGAATTGCCGCGCAGGATGTCAACAGCGCAGACATTATGCAAATCATAAAGAACCATAGTAGATGTTTCATAATGGTAGATACACGATCCTTTGCCTATGGGGCCACGACCCCCAGTTTCTACAGATTCAATATCTATGGTAACAGAGTATGGGATAATTCGCGTGGAATTGTCAAAATTAGCGGAACAAATGTAACAAATGAATTGTGGCGAAATCTGTGGCGAATTTTTTCTAAAAAATGTGCCACAACTTCGCATTGGATCCTGCTTCAAAAATAAAGCAGAATATGGTATTATTATTTTGATTATGAACGAACAACGGGGGCGGCACACGGTATGTCCAAGTTTTCCTTTTATTTGAAAGAGCTGCTGGAACAGCAGGGCGAACCAATCACCAAAGTTGCAAAAAACGCCAGGGTGGATCGCACTTCTATCCACAAGGCGTTAAACGACAAGCGGATTTTGTCCTATACTGCGCTGCGCCGCTTGACGCAGTACTTACAGTTGACACTGCCCCAGATTCGGGAGCTGAATCGATATTATGAAATGCTGCTCCAGGGGGAGGACATTTTCTATATCCAGGAAGAAATTCGGGCGCTCCTTTCCCGTCTGCCCCAAATGACATTTGCAGTTCAGACCAGTTCCTTTGCTCCGGCCGTAAATGTAGCGGCCCCCTCTGCCCTGGTTTATGGTCATTCCCAGGTGGACGCTATCATCCGCACCATCCTTTATAGCGAAACAGCCAGGGAGGATGCGGCGATTTACCTCTCGCTCCCGCCCGGCATGGCTGCGCCAAATGAGTTACAACAGTTGTGGGGCAGTGGGCGCCGCTTCACTGCCTGCCAGCTGGCCGCTTTTTTGCCCAATCACGCGGGGAAAAGCACGGCCTTGGCCAACCTACGGCTGCTACAGATGGTGATTCCCATGGCGTTGAAATCCCGCGGGCAATACAATGCGTATTATTATTTTGCAAACCATAAAGACCTTGCGTCTCCGGACCCTTTGCCCTATTTTATTCTGACGCCAAATTACCTCATCCGCTCTGACGAAAAGGGTTCTGCGGCTCACATTGTAACGGATCCAGAGCTGATCGCTCTGTATCGCAACCATTTTTCCCAACTGATGCGGGAGTGCCAGCCCCTGACCTCCTACGCCAACGATGTTGGCAGCGTGCTGGAAGCCTATATGGACAATACCAGCGACACAGGCTATTACACCATGATGACCCAACCCTGCTTTGGCCGCTACTATACCAGAGAGTTGATTGAACACTGTTATCGCCCGGGCATCCCGGAGCGCGACACCCTGGTGGAGATAAGCGACCGGCGCTTTGCGCGGCTCCGCAGCCTAAACAAAAACTATTACACTATTTTTACCGAGACGGGGCTACGCCAGTTTGCGGCAGATGGCGTTGCGGCGGATTTACCGCCAGAACTGGTGCTGCCAGGGACGGTATCTATCCGCCTGGAACTGTTGCGGCAGCTGCGCCAAGACATTGCGGCGGGCGTTGTTGTGGGTTGCATTGCCGACACCAGCCGACTGGACATCCCCAACTATCTGACCCTGACCGCTGACCCACAGTTTGGCCTGCACCTCTATGCTATTCAGGGATTCCCCAATGGCTCCTACACCTGCAACCTTCATATTCAGGAGGCTAGCATCGGGCAGAGCTTTTGCAACTTCATCAAATCACTGCCGGACAGCGAGTGGATCTACCCCAAAGAGCGCACCTTGTCTATCCTGGACGAACTGATCGTCCAGTTACAAACCAGCCTAACAGAACGAGAGGAAGAACCGGTATGATTGACACGAAACACCTTTGCCCCGGCTGTATGGAGCGTTGGGAGGATACCCAGCGTCCCTGTCCCTGCTGCGGCTTCACCTGGGACAAGGAACAAGACCGTCGGGCGCAGCCTTTGTTTACCATCTTGGGCGGGCGCTACCTGTTGGGGCAGAAAATCGGCTCCGGCGGGTTCGGTATCACCTACATCGCCATGGACTTGGTGGAGGAAAAGAAAAACGCTGTCAAAGAGTTTTTTCCATTCTCTCTTTCGGAACGGGAGGGCGAAAACGTGGTGCCTTTCCCTGGCGAGGAGGGGCGAGATTTCCGCAAAGCGTTGCGCTCCTTCCGCAAAGAGGGAGAACTGCTCTCCCGCGTGAAGAGCATCGACGGCATCGTTAATTACCTGGATTTTGTGGACGAGTATGGCACCTCCTACTTGGTAATGGAGTATGTGGAGGGGCAGAACCTGAAACAGTACATGCGGCAGCAGGAGAAAAATTTCACCCAGGAAGAGGCACTGACGCTGATGCGTCCCATCCTGCTGGC
>JAJQFX010000178.1 GCA_021200895.1 Clostridiales bacterium
CCGTGTAGTGATAGCGTTTCATCTCTGTCCTCCTGTCACCAGTAAGGATACCAGTCTCTGGTCAGCCGTGTCAATGCCTCCAGGTAAAAATAATCTCCCCAGCCGGTACACTCGTCCACCCCCCTCCGGGGTGCAGGTGTTGTAGGGGCTTTTTTTGCTGTAGGTGCCGTGGAGCAGCAAGCCAGTACCCGGCACGACCTCCGGTACGGCGTAGCGTTGGGCCAGGCTGCTCAGCATCTCCCGGGCCAGGGCTTCGCACTGCGCCCTCTCCCCTTCTGGGAGCCACTGAACGGCCTCCAACAGACCGCAGGCCACAATGGCCGCCGCGGAGGAGTCTCTCGGCTCGTCGCTGCCGTCGGTGAAAATCATGTCCCAGTAAGGCACCAAATCGTCCGGCAGCCGGGTCAGGTAGAAGCGCAGCGCCTTGCGGAAGGTATCCAGATAGGCGGGGTCTTTCGTGTAGCGGTAGCTCAGGATGCTGCCGTAGACACCCCAGGCCTGACCTCTGGCCCAGAAGCTGTCGTTCCGATAGCCCTGGCAGGTCTCCCCGTGGGAGGGGGCGCCGTCAGGCTTCATAAAAAACGTGTGGTAGGTGGAGCCGTCGGGCCGGAAGGAGTTGGCCAGGCAGGTTCTGGCGTGGCGTCCGGCGATGTCGGCGTATTTCGGGTCGCCGGTTTCCCGACCAGCCCAGTAGAGCAGGGGGATGTTCAGCAGGCAGTCGATAATGAACCGATAGTTCTCCGGCGCGCCCATTGGCCCCCAGGCCTGGAGGAACTCTCCCTTGGGCTGGAACCGGGTCAGAAGCTGGTTCGCCGCCAGAATGGCCGCTTCCCTGGCCTTTTCGCTGCCGGTGAGGCGCCAGGCCGCCACACAGGAAGGGCTATAGAGGAAGCCCATATCGTGATGGTCTACCTCGACTCTCTGCGCAATGCGGTCATAAAAGCTGTCCACCAGGGTCAGCCCGGCTTCCCGGAAGCTGGCCTCCCCGGTGTACTCGTAGGCCAGCCAAATCTCCCCCGGCCAGAAGCCGCAGGTCCATTGGACGTTGTCGCAGGCGGGGTAGATACCGTTCACGCTGGTGTGATTTTGGCAGCGGTGGGTGTACAGAGGCAAATTTTCCCGCACCTGGCGGACGCATCTGTCCAGAGCGGCCATAGCCGCCCCGTCCGTCAGGGGGATGATGGTTTCGTGCATGGAAGTCTCCTCAAAAAGAGCCGACAGGGGCAGGGCGAAGCCCCCGCACCTGCCGGAGTGTGACGATATGGGTGGATAGGAGTTTAGCCTTTCAGACCGGAGGAGGCCACGCCCTGGACGAAGTACTTTTGCAGCGCCAGGAACACCACCAGCACCGGAATCAGCGCAATCACCGAGGCCGCCATAATCAGGCCGTACTCCGCCGAGTACTGGCTGATGAACATACGCAGGCCGATTTGGATGGTTTTCAGTTCGGTCTTGGTCAGGTAGATCAGGGGGGCCGAGGAAGTCGTTCCAGGTGTTGACGAAGGTGATGATGGTCAGGGTGGACAATGCCGGCTTGGACAGGGGCAGCATGATGCGGGCCCAGATGCCGTATTCCGACAGGCCGTCGATTCTTGCCGCCTCGCACAATTCGGAGGGAACCCCCTCATGGAACCGCTTCATCAGGAACACGCCGAAGGCGCTGAACGCCTGGAGGCAAATGATAGCCAGATGGGTATTGTTCAGATTCCAGGAACGCATCATCATAAACTGAGGCACCATGTAGGCCTGCCAGGGCACGGCGATGGTTGCGATGTAGCCCAGGAACAGGGTGTTTTTACCCTTGAAGTCCAGCTTGGCAAAGGCATAGGCCGCAAAGCTGGAGGTGAAGAGCTGGAGCAGCGTCACGATGATAGTCAGCTTGGCGCTGTTCTTGATGAAGGTCAGCAGGGGAATCTTCGTCCAGATGTCCACATAGTTCCGCCAGCGGGGGTTGGAGGGAATCCACTCGATGGGAAAGGCGAACACGTCCTTGTTCAGCTTCAATGAGGCAGAGATCATCCACACAAAAGGAACCAGCATGACGGCGGCAATAAGGATGAGGAGGACATAAATCAGGACCATGGAAATGTTATGCCTGGTCTTGGCAGATTGGGTTTTAACCGCTTGGGTTGCCATAACTATGCCTCCTCTCTCAGGTATCGTTGTTGGAGGAGCCGCGGAACTGGATGATTGTGACAATCAAGACCAGAACAAACAGTACCATAGCGACCGCGCTGGCGTAACCATACTTCGGCGTGTTGACAAAGGCCACGTTGTAAATATAGTACACCAATGTGATGGTGGCGTTGCCGGGGCCGCCCTGGGTAATCATGTACATCTGGTCATACACCTTGAAGGAGGCGATGGTCAGGGTGACGACCACCAGGAAGGTGGTGGGCCGCAGCTGGGGCAGGGTGATGTGCTAGAACACCTGCCAACGGTTGGCGCCGTCCAGCTCGGCGGCTTCCTCCAGCTCCGGGTTGGTGCCCTGAAGGCCGGCCAGATACATGACCATGTAGTAGCCTATGTTCTTCCAGACGCTGAACGGGATAACGGTCAGCATGGCAGTCTCTTTACCGGCTGCCCACCGGGGAAGGTTCTCCACGCCCAGGGCGGAGAGAATCATGTTCACGGGGCCCATGCTGGGGCTAAAAATCATGTTCCACACGGCGGCCACCGCCACCAGGGAGGCGACATAGGGGAAGAATGCCACCGTCCGGAAGAAGCTCCGGCCCTTGATGGGCTGGTTCAGCAGGACGGCCAGGCCCAGGGCGCAGACCAGGGTCAGCGGCACAACGGCCAGGGAGTAGACAATGGTATTCTTGAAGGCCGCCAGGAAGGTCTTGTCAGTGACCAGGTCAATAAAGTTCTGGATGCCCACAAATTCGATGGCGTTGACGCCGTCCCAACTGCAAAACGCCAGGGCGATGGCAAAGACCATGGGAACCAGGGTGAAAATGCAGAATCCGATAAAGTTGGGAGCGATGAAGGAATAGGCAATCAGAGTGTTGCGCGTCTCCTTTTTCATCGGCTTCCGTTCCGATTTTGCAACGGGTTTTGTTGCCATCTCGGTTCAATTCTCCTTTCATTTGCTTCTTAGGAGCATGAGAATGGGGCGGGCGAACTGCCCGCCCCATTTCGTTGAAACGTGTTTAAGGGAATGTGACGCGATGCAATTATTCAGACAGGATAGCCTGAACCTGCTCGTTCATGTTGGCAATGCCCTCTTCCACGGTCTCGGCACCGGTCATAATGGCGTCATGCTCGGTGTTCAGGATGGTCTCGATTTCAGAGGCATAGGAGGACAGGGGCATCTCCAGATAGACAGCCACGGTGTTCAGCGCTTCCAGGAAGCTTTCGTCGCTGGGGAAGCCCTCGGTGGCGGAGATGATGGAGACGGTGTCGTCAGTGGAGACGGCGGGGAAGGAGCCGGTGGAGGCCATGATGTCAGCGCCCTCAGCGGATGCGCACCAGTTCACGAAGTCAATGGCGGCTTCCTTGTTCTCAGAGTTGGTGTTGACGCCCAGGGAGGTCACAGTGCCCAGGGTAGTGCCGGCCTCGACGCCATCGGGATGAGGATACTTGACGATGCCGAAGTTGACCTCGTCCACGCCGTTGGCCTCGGCCTCAGCGTTATAGGTCTGGAGGGTGGCGATGAACCAGCTGCCCATGGGGCACATGGCGGCCTGGCCATTCTCAAAGGCTGCGGAGTAGTGCAGACCGGAGGTCTTCAGTTCGCCGTAATCCATGCAGATGCCGTCCTCCTGCTCGGAGAGCACCAGATTGTAATAATCGGTCAGGAAGTCATACTCACCGTCAATGATGGTGTGCTCCCCGTCCAGGATGCCGAACAGGGTGACGTCGGAGCGCCAGGTGTGGTAATGGGTGCCGTAAATCTTCTCGGAGCTGTCGCCGCTGGTCAGCTCACGGGCCAGAGCGTCATACTCTTCCATGGTCATGTCATTGGAGGGATAGTCGATACCGCCTGGGAGACCCTCCGCAGCGAACCGCTGATGCAGGCCGGAACCTCCATGCAGGGCATCCCTGTGACTGCCTCTGCCACCAGCGTCAGCGGACGATACACATTAAAAGTATACATCTCCGTCTCCCCCGCTATCATCACCGATGTGCTGAAGCAGTATGCGCTGGACGAGGGTGCGCTGCTCTACTGGTGGATGGGGGACACCGTCTACCAAGTGGAAGGGGATGACCTGACTTCCCTTCCGGCGGACAGCTTCCAGCTGGAGGAGTCGGATGAGGACGCAGGCGCCACCCTGGATGACAGCACCCTGCTCTACCGCACGGAACGGGACGGCGTCGGCTATTCCGTTATCGCCATCCCCATCGGCGTTCACGACCTGTATCTGGCCGAGGCCATCCCGGATGTTCCTCTGGCGGAGATGCTGCCCCAGCTGCTGGGCACCATCGCCATCATGGTCATCGCCATCGCCGTCCTGTTCTTTGGCATCCTGCTGATGCTGGTGCTCCACAAGCTGATCAGCAATCCCATCCGGGCATTGCAGCAGCAAATCGAAACGCTGGCCCAGGGCGATTTCACCGTCAACCCAGGCATCGAGTGGAATCATGAGCTGGGCGATGTGGGCCGGGGCATCAATCATCTGTCCCAGAGCGTCACTAGCCTGATGGACAAACGGGTGGAGGATGAGAAGAAGCGTCTGGATTTGGAGTATCAGATGCTCCAGAGCCAAATCAATCCACACTTTATTTATAACACCCTGAACAGCATCAAGTGGATGGCCTCCATCCAGCACGCCCCCGGCATTGCGGAGATGGTCACCGCCCTGGCCCGGCTGCTGAAAAGCGTCTCCAAAAGTACCCAGCGGCTGGTGCCGCTGGAGCAGGAGCTGTCCCTGCTGGAGGACTATTTCACCATTCAGCGCTACCGCTACGGCGGCACCATCACCGCAGAGGTGCGGTGTGAGGCGGAGGAACAGGTGCTGACAAGCACCCTCATCCCCCAATTCGCCCTCCAGCCCCGGGCGGAGAACGCCATCTTCCACGGCATCGAGCCGAAGGGCTGCGCTGGGCAAATCACCGTCACCATCTGCCGGGACGAACAGGGGCGCGACATCCTGGTGCGCCTGGCAGACGACGGCGTGAGCATAAGCCCGGAGCAGATAGCGCGTGTGCTCCAGCCGCCCCCAGAGGATACCCAGGCAAAGTTCCGGGATGTTGGGCTGTGGAATGTCCACCGGCGGCTGCAATACAGCTTTGGTCCGGACTACGGGTTGACCCTGGAAAGTACGCCGGGGGTGGGAACTACCGTCACCGTCCGCCTGCCAGAGCAGCCTCCGGCGGAGCCTGACGCGACATAAAAGAAAACTGGGAAGGAGAGACCAACCATGATTCAGGTGCTTTTGGTAGATGACGAACCCCTGGTGCTAATCGGGATGCAGAGTATGCTGAACTGGGGGAAGCTGGGGCTGGAAATCGTCGGCACCGCCCGAAACGGCAACGACGCATGGGCCATCATTCAGCAGCATCGGCCGGACATCGTGATTTGCGATGTGATGATGCCTGTCATGGATGGCCTGGATTTGGCAGAAAAGTGCCGGGAGGTAGACAATGCCCTCCCCGTGTTCATCATGCTGACCTGCTTTGAGGAGTTCAACTATGTGAAGCGCAGCCTGCGCCTGGGGGCGGTAGAGTATCTGGTGAAGATGGATTTAACCCCGGAACTGCTGGAGCGCGCCCTCCGCCGCGCCATTGAGAACGTGAAAAAGGAGCGCGCCCTCCGCACACCGGAGACGGCCACCGCCCCCAGCGGCCTGGAGCAGTACCGGGACAGGCTGTTCATCCAGCTTTACAGAGGACTGTTCCAGGACAGAGCCTATTTTGATGGCCTGTGCAGCCAGCTGGGCTCCACTTTGACGCCCCTTGGTACACCGTGGTTGCGGCCAGATTCACCTGCCGGGAGTTTCCCACGGAACAGCTGGCCACCCTCAGCGCCGGCGTCACCAACATGGCGGCGGATGTGCTGCCCAAATACCTGCCCTGCACCGTCACCGCCAGCAACCTGAGCCACTTCTACGTCCTGCTTCCCCTGGATTCCCCCGTTGGGCTGGAGCAGCGGCTGGACGAGGTGCTGAAAGACCTTATCCAGGCCGAAGGCCCTTCCCCCTTCCCTGCCCTGACCCAAATCGAAGCCTGGGGGACCGAAGCCGCCCTACCTGAGGAACTGACCCATGAGACGACGCTTTAACTTCTTTGGCCTGAACAGCCTGACCCACGCTCCCCAGGAGGACAAGCCGCCCCGCACCGGCGCGGCCCGCTACTTCCAGGTGTTCTGGGAGAATCTGGGGAAGCTGCTGCTGGGGAACCTGATGTGCTGCGCAGGCTTCCTCCCCGCCGCGCTGGGCATCAGTCTGGGGCTGGTGTATGAAAACTTCTGGCTGACCCTGATTGGCGGGGCCGTGGGCGACGCTGTCGCTGGGCCGTTCTGGACGGCGATGGTAGACCTGGCTCTCCGGCGCTTTGCTGATCGTGTGGACGAGTGGTTCGCCAGCTTCCGGCATACCCTGACCGCCTGCTGGAAACCTGCCGCCCTCCAGGGCCTGGCCGTAGTGGAGTGTGAAAACTAAAACTTTGCTTTATTCAACCGTCACAAAATGCCAACGGAACAGACTGCGGCATCACCCCTCAGTCAGCTTCGCTGACAGCTCCCCTTTCAGGGG
>JAJQFX010000222.1 GCA_021200895.1 Clostridiales bacterium
GGCCCAGCTTCACCAGGGCCTGGAAGCCGTTGCAGATGCCCAGCATCAGGCCGTCCCGGTTTTTCAGCAGGTCATGGACTGCGTCCTTGATGCGCTCGTTGCGGAAGAAGGAGGCGATGAACTTGCCGGAGCCCTCCGGCTCGTCGCCGCCGGAGAAGCCGCCGGGGAGGACGATCATCTGGGCGTTCTGGATGGCTTTTTCCAGGGCATTGGCGGAGTCCAGCAGCAGGTCGGTGGTCAGGTTCCGCACCACCACGATTTCCGGCTGGATGCCCGCCCGGAGGCAGGCGTTGGCGGTGTCATACTCGCAGTTGGTGCCGGGGAACACGGGGATGACCGCCCTGGGCTGGGCGACCTTGGCGGCGGGGGCCTTATTGGGCCGCTGAGCGCAATCCACATTGGGGATGGCGTAGGGTTCCACCTTTGCGTCGGTGGGATAGACGCTCTCCAGCGTCCCCTCCCAGGCCTTGTCCAGCTCGTCAATGGACAGGGTCACACCGGCGACAGTGATGCAGCCGTCCGCCGTGGTGACGCCCAGCTTCCGGGCGCAGGCCACGTCCTCCATCAGCTCGGCCACGATGGAGCCGCAGTGGCGGCCAAAGAGCAGTTCGCCCTCCACGTCCGCCTCGCCGGCGAAGCCCACGCCGTTGCCGAAGCTCATCTTCATCACTGCCTCGGCCACGCCGCCGGAGGTCAGGGCGAAGGAGGCTCTTACCTTCCCGGCCAGCACCAGCTGACGGTAGGCGTTCCACACGGCCTTGGTGCCCGCATAGTCCCCCTCCGGGGCCTCAAACAGGTACACCGGGTGCCCGGCGGCCTTGAACTCGTTGGAGACGATGTCCGCCACTTTGCCCGGGGCGATGGCGAAGGAAACCAGCGTCGGCGGCACGTCCAGGTCCATGAAGGAGCCGGACATGGAGTCCTTGCCGCCGATGGCGGCGCAGCCCAGGCCGATTTGGGCCTGATAGGCCCCCAGCAGGGCGGCGAAGGGCTTGCCCCAGCGCTCCGGCTCCTGACGCAGCCGCTCAAAATACTCCTGGAAGGTCAGGTAGACCTCCTCCACGTCGCCGCCTGCGGCCACCACCTTGGCTACCGACTCCACCACGCTGCACTGTGCGCCATAGAAGGGGTCTGCCGCCATCTGCATGGGGTCGAAGCCGCTGGCCATGATGGAGCAGGTGTCAGTGGTGCGGCCTGGGCCAACAGGCAGCAGGCCCACCATGGCCTGAGCCGGGGTCAGCTGCCGCTTGCCGCCGTAGGGGAACAGGACGGAGCCCGCGCCGATGGAGGCGTCGAACCGCTCCCCCAGCCCCCGCTGAGAGGCGGTGTTGGGGTCTTTCGTGATGGCCAGGAAGCGGGCCTTCACGTCGCCGGTGTCACCGGTGGGCAGCTTGCCCGCCCCCTGGGGGACGGAGACGGCGGCGTGCTTCACCGCGCCGTTGGAGTTCAGGAAGGCCCGGGACAGGTTGACGATTTCCTTCCCGTTCCAGTGCAGCACCATCCGGGGGGATTCCGTCACCACGGCCACCTGATAGGCCTCCAGGTTCTCCGCCGTGGCGGCGGCGATGAACTTCTCCGCGTCCTCCTGGGCCACCACCACGGCCATCCGCTCCTGAGACTCGGAGATAGCCAGCTCGGTGCCGTCCAGGCCCTCGTACTTTTTCCGCACGGCGTTCAGGTCGATGGAGAGGCCGTCCGCCAGCTCGCCGATGGCCACGGACACACCGCCTGCGCCAAAGTCGTTGCAGCGCTTGATCATCCGGGTGACTTCGGGGTCACGGAAGAGGCGCTGGATTTTTCGCTCCTCCGGGGCGTTGCCCTTCTGCACCTCGGAGCCCATGGTGGCCAGGGAGTCCAGCTTGTGGCTCTTGGAGGAGCCGGTGGCCCCGCCGATGCCGTCCCGCCCGGTGCGGCCCCCCAGCAGGATGACCACGTCCCCGGGCTGGGGCTCGGTGCGCACCACGGCGTCAGAGCGGACGGCCCCCACCACGGCCCCCAGTTCCATGTGTTTCGCCACATAGCCGGGGTGATAGTATTCGTTGACGATGCCGGTAGCCAGGCCGATTTGGTTGCCGTAGGAGGAGTAGCCCGCGGCGGCGGTGGTGGCCAGCTTCCGCTGGGGCAGGCGGCCTGTGATGGTCTCCTCCAGGGGGGTGCGGGGGTCGCCGCAGCCGGTGATACGCATGGCCTGATAGATATAGGCCCGGCCGGACAGGGGGTCGCGGATGGCCCCGCCGATGCAGGTGGCGGCCCCGCCGAAGGGTTCGATTTCCGTGGGATGGTTGTGGGTCTCGTTCTTGAACTGGAGGAGCCAGTCCTCCTCCCCGCCGTCCACAGTCACGGGGATGTGGATGGAGCAGGCGTTGATTTCCTCGCTCTCGTCCAGGTTGTCCAGGCAGCCCCGCTTTTTCAGCACCTTGGCTCCCAGGGTGCCTAAATCCATCAGGGTCTGGGGGCGCTGCGCCGCCTTTTCCTCGCCGTAGACCTCCACCCGGCCCGCCAGGTACCGTTCATAGGCGGCCTGCACGTCGGGGTCGGCGATTTCGGCGCTGTCGATATGGGTGCCGAAGGTGGTGTGGCGGCAGTGGTCAGACCAGTAGGTGTCGATGACCCGGATCTCCGTGATGGTGGGGTCGCGGTGTTCCTCTTTCCGGAAGTAGTCCTGGAGGAAGGCCAAATCGTCCACGTCCATAGCCAGCCCCAGCCGACCCAGCAGGTCGGCAAGGCCCTCCCGGTCTAAGGCAAGGAAGCCCTCCTCCACCGCCACCTCAGTGGGGATGGCATACTGCTGCACCAGGGTGGCGGGCTTGTCCATGGCGGCCTCCCGGCGCTCCACCGGGTTGATGAGGTAGCCCGCCGCCTTCTGCCGCTCCTCCGGGGAGATGTCCCCTTGGAGGACGTACAGCGTGGCCGCCTTCACCAGAGGCCGGTCGCACCCCGCCAAAAGCTGGATGCACTGGGCGCAGGAATCCGCCCGCTGGTCGAACTGACCGGGCAGGGCCTCCACCGCCAGGATGGTGTGAGGGCCCTCCACGGCGGGGGGGGGGTTCCTCCTCATAGAAGCTGTCCACCATGGGCTCGGAGAACACGGTTCCCTCCGCCTGGCGGTACACCTCCTCGCTGATGCGCTCCACGTCATAGCGGTAGAGGATGCGCACGCCGGTGAGGCCCTCCATCCCCAGCTGCTCCTTCAGCTCGCTGTAGAGCTGTTGGGCCTCCACGTCAAAGCCGGGCCGCTTCTCCGCGTAGCAACGATACACTCGGTTCATAACTGGTTTCCTCCTGTCGTCTCTTGGTAGGTTGATGATGGTTTAGGGTTTAGGATGCCTGCTCCTCCGTCTGGGAGGCGAACGTCCAGCCGGAGAACTGATAGAACAGGTCGTGCTGGGTAGGGGTCAGGCTGGTCAGCGTGTTCCACTGATACAGGGCTGAGTAGCATTTAAAGCAGATGGGGATAAAGGGGGCCTGGTCGGCCAGCTCGGTGTACAGCGCCTCCGCCGCCGTCTGGCGGGCCTCCCCGCTGGATTTGCAGAAGGCGGTGTAGAGGTCGGTCAGGTCGTCGTCGGCATAGCCCAGGGGGTTCTGGCTGCCGTCCGCCTCCAGGAAGGCGTCCAGGCTGAAGTCGGCGGTAAGCTGCACCTCGCCCAGGTACAGGTCATAGTCGCCGTCGGCGACGGCGGCCTTGAAGTCGCTCCAGGACAGGGCCTTCACCGTCACGTCCATCCCCAGCCCCTCCAGCTCGTCCGCAATCTCCTGGGCGATGGATACTTTAAAGGAGGAGTCAGAGTTCACAATCAACGTCAGCTCTGCCCCGGTGTAGCTGCCGTCCAGCAGCTCCGCCGCCTTCTCCCTGTCCTGGGAGAGGGTTTCCGCCAGCGCATCGTCGTAGTCTGCCGCGCTGGGGCTGATGGGCAGGCTGGTGGCCTCCCCGTGGCCGGACAGCATCTTGCTCACCAGGGTATCCCGGTCTAAAGCGTAGTAGATGGCGCTGCGCACCTTCTGGGTGGCGCAGGCCCCCTGCTTCGTGTTGCAGCCCAGGAAGAGCATGACGGTGGTGGCATAGTCCGCCACCTGGAAGTTGCCATTGTAGCTCAGGGTGCTGGTGCCGGTCAGGTCGGTAGAGACCAGACTGACGGCCCCGCTGCCGAAGCCGTAGAGCAGCGCGTCGCTGTCCTCCGCCGCATAGAGGGGGATGGTCTCCAGGGGCAGGGCCTCCGCCCGCCACCAGCTGTCGTTGGCCTCCAGGTAGGAGGGCGTGTCCCCATCATAGCGCAGGCGGTAGGCCCCGGTGCCGGTGGGCAGATCCTCCCCGCCGGTGCCCTCCTTGACGATGGGGATGTCCAGCAGGCGGTCAAAGCTGGCGTTGGAGCCGTTCACCTTCACCACCACGGTGCTGCTGTCCTCTGCCTTGACGGACTTCACCCGGCTGAGGCGAGTGTAATAGATGCTGTCCTCGCTGCGGGCCTGATTCAGGGAGTAGACCACGTCGTCCGCGTCCAGCTTCGTGCCGTCCTTAAAGGTCACGTCGGTGCGCAGCTTGACGGTGACGGTGGTGACGGTGGCGTAGGTCTTTTTCTCCTCGTCCTTGTCATCTTTCCCATCCTCCTCGCCGTCACCTTCCTCGCCGTCCCCGGTGTCGGAGGTGTCAGCGCCGTCCTTATCCTCCTCACCCTCGGCATCGGAGGCGTCAGCGTCCTCCTCGTCCTCCTCCTCGGAGGCGGAGGAGACCTTGCAGGTGACGCTGGTGGCCAGACAGGGCTGCACGGTGAAGCTTTCGTCCAACTCCACCAGCGGGTCGAACAGCAGGCTGATAATGGCCTGGTTGGCGGTATTGTCGCAGTAATAGGGGTTGAAGCTGACGCCGGTATAGCAGCCCAGGGTGAAGGGCTGTTCCTCCGGCTCACTGGCCTCCTCCGTCAGCTCCGCGTCCGGGTCGGCGGGCAGGTCGCCGCCGGAGGACGCGGACGCCTCCTCAGAGGCAGAGGAGGACGCCGTTGCGGCCAGGCTGGCGCTGACGCTGCCCACGCAGCCGGTCAGCACGAAGAGCATGGCCGCTGCCAGCAATAAGGATACAAATTTTCGCAGTTTTTTCATCATCATAGACCTGTTTCGGGGTTCAGCTGAATCACAGCGGCCATAGACCCCCTGGCGGGGCCGGTGTGCCGATGAGACCAGTATAGCCCACGTTTGCAGCTGGTGCAATCGTCAGAAATCACGATATTTTCCGGGGGAACGCCCCCCTTTTCCGCCCAGCGGCGGTTGATTCCCTTCAAATCCACATGAAACCGCCCGTTGGGCAGGGGGTCGATAAAGTCCTCCGCCTCCGCCCCCAGGGCGTCCCTCATGGCCTGGGGCACGTCCTCCCTGGTCTCGAAGCAGCAGCGGGAGATGCCGGGGCCGATGGCGCAGCGGATGTCCGCCGGGCGGCAGCCGTAGACGGCCTCCATCCGGCTCAGCGTCACCGCCACAATGCCCAGGGCGGTACCCCGCCACCCGGCGTGGCTGGCGGCCACCACCCGCCCCGCCGGGTCGTAAAACAGCACCGGGATGCAGTCCGCGGAGAAAATCATCAGCGGCAGGCCGGGCACATCGGTCATCAGGCCGTCGGCCTCGTAGTCCCGCTCCCGGTCAAGGCCCTTTCCGGCGTCCGCCAGGGTGCAGACCCGCACGTCGGCCCGATGCACCTGATGGGAGAAGACCAGCCTCTCCGCATCCGCCCCGCCGATGGCGGCGCAGAAGCGGCGGCAGTTCTCCCGCACCCGCTCCGGGTCGTCACCCCGGCCGATGCCCAGGTTCAGGCTGTCCCAGGGGGCGGGGCTGACCCCGCCCAGCCGGGTGGAGAAGCCGTGGCAGGCCCCTTCGTCGGTGAAGCCCACGGCCTCCAGCCAGTCCAGCCCCTGGGCCGTCACATGATGGCGAAACTCCATAGCCCCTCAGCGGACGAAGTTGGTGTGGAAGGTCTGCTCCGTCTCCGGCGCAGGGATGCCGTTCTCCCGCCCCAGGGCGATGCACTTCAGCAGCCAGGCCATGTTGCGGCCAATGTTCCGCATGGTCTGAAGCCCCTCCTCGTCCTGGAGGACTTCCTCTGGGCGGTTGCCGTGTACCTCGTTCCAGTAGGTGGAGGAGACGATGGGCATTTGCTTGATGGTGAAGTATTTATTCAGCACGTCGAAGGAGGTCACCGTCCCCGCCCGCCGGGCCGAGGCCACCGCCGCCGCAGGCTTGTGGGCAAAGGCATCCCCGCCTGCGTAGAAGCACCTGTCCAGCACGGACAGGATGCGCCCGGAGGGATGGGCGTAGTACACCGGCGTGCCGAATACGAAGCCGTCGCACGCCCTGGCCTTGGTAATCAGCTCGTTGACGCAGTCGTCCCCAAAGACGCAGCCCTGCCCTCCGTTTCGGCGGCAGCCGTTGCAGCCGATGCAGTCCCGCACCGGGGTGGTGGGGATGGTGTACAGCTCCCAGCTGATGCCCTCCTGCTCCAGCACCTTGCCGATCTCCATCAGGCCGGTGGCGGTGCAGCCCTCCGCCTTGGGGCTGCCGTTTATCATCAATACCTTCATAAGGAAACCTCCTTCGCCCCGGCGGGGCGTCTTTTCACGCCTCCCATTATAGCATAGGTGCGGTTTTCTTGACAACCCAAAAGGGGAAAATTGCGGCTCAGGAGAACCCCCCTGG
>JAJQFX010000094.1 GCA_021200895.1 Clostridiales bacterium
CCTTAGATGGAGGAACCCGCCCCCGCGTATGAATCCCCCGCCCCGGGGAAAGCTGTTACAGCCGACTTCCGGCGGTCACGCCGCCCCTGTCGGCTCCCTATGGCAAAATGACGAAGATTTTCCGGGGGAAAACAGGAAAAAACGGCTTTTTTTATTTGACGCGGGGCGGGCTTTCTGGCATAATAAGCATAGTGGCGTTTTCTGTATTTTTGCATGGAAAGGTGATGAGAATTTGATGGACGCAAGCGGTCGAAGTTGCAGGTCTGACGGAACGGATGCTCCGGTTCCCTTGTGGGTCAAAGTCAAAGGTCTCAGTCACCTGCGGGCTGAGGCGCTGTGCTGACCCGGCTCTAACTGTCAGTCCAATACAGCGCAACCAGTTTTTAGAGCAAAGGCGTAAGGAGTGATCGTTCGCCGCCTGCCTCCCGACACAACGTTTCTTTTGATGTTTTGATGGTAAGGAGGTAGCTGAAATTGAATATTGAAATCCATATGGAAGAGCTGAAGGAACTGGTGGAGACGAAGCAGTTCCGGAAGCTGAAATTCGTGTTGGAAAAGTTAAATGAGGCGGACATTGCCGACTTTTTGGAGGATCTGAGCAGCGAGCAGGCCACTCTCGTGTTTCGGATGCTGTCCAAGGATTTGGCCAGTGATGTGTTTGCCTATCTCCCGGTGGAGGTGCAGCGGGAACTGATTAACGGCATGACCGATAACGAGGTCCAGAACATCGTGGAGGACCTGTTTGTGGACGACGCGGTGGATATGCTGGAGGAGCTGCCCGCCTCCGTGGTGCGCCGGGTACTGGAGAACGCCAAGCCGGACACCCGCAAGACCATTAACCAGTTCCTGAACTACCCGGATAATTCGGCCGGCAGCATTATGACCGCCGAATATATCGCCCTCCACAAGGACATGACGGTGAGTCAGTCCTTCGACTATATCCGCGCCCACGGGCAGAATAAGGAAACCATCTATATCCTGTTTGTCATCGACAAGAGCCGCCATCTGGAGGGCGTTGTCTCGGTGAAAGATTTGCTCATGCACAAGTATGAGGATCACATCCAGGATATTATGAATACCAATGTCATCAACTGCTACACCACAGACGACCAGGAAGAGGCCGCCAACCTGATGAAGAAGTACGACCTGATGAGCCTTGCCGTGGTGGATAAGGAAAACCGTCTGGTGGGCATCATCACGGTGGACGACGCAGTGGACGTTTTGCAGGAGGAGACCACGGAGGACATCCAGAAGATGGCCGCTATCGTCCCCAATGAACGGCCCTACCTGCGTACCGGCGTGTTTGACACCTGGAAGGCCCGTATCCCCTGGCTGATGCTGCTGATGGTGTCCGCCACCTTCACCGGGCTGATTATTGACAGCTTTGAGGCCGCCCTGTCCGCCTGCGTGGCTCTGACCGGCTTCATTCCCATGCTGATGGACACCGGCGGCAACTCCGGCTCCCAGGCCTCCGTCACCGTGATTCGCGGCCTGTCCCTGGGGGAAATCGAGTTCCGGGACATCCTCCAGGTCATTTGGAAGGAAGTGCGGGTGGCTCTGTGCTGCGGCGTGACGCTGGCTGTGGTGAACTTCGTCAAGATTTGGATAGTGGACCGGACGCTGTTTGGCCGGACGGAAATCACCCTGGCGGTGGACGCCGTGGTGTGCCTGACGCTGATGCTGACCATCATCTGCGCCAAGCTGATCGGCTGCACCCTGCCCATGCTGACCAACAAGCTGGGCTTCGACCCGGCTGTGATGGCCTCCCCCTTTATCACCACCATTGTGGACGCGGTCTCGCTGCTGATTTACTTCGAGCTGGCGAAGACGCTGCTGGACGTGTTATAGCCCAGCCGGAGCGCACCCAAAATCGGAATGGACGCCGTGAATCCGGCGTCTGTTCCGCTTTTTGTCCCTGGGCAAAAATTTTGAAAATTTCCCCGGAATGTAAGAGGAAAAACGGGACGGGCTGCGTATTCTATTGATAGAGGTGGAATTGCGCGGAAATTTCGCGCACGCCTGGTATATCGCCCAGGGAATCGCCCAAAATAGATAAAATAGCAGAATGGAGGGGGAACATGGCAATCCCGGAAGCCTTTTTGGAGGAGCTGAATGAGCGGGTCGATTTGGTGGACGTGGCCTCCGGCTATACCACGCTGCAAAAAAAGGGCAACCGCTACTGGGGCTGCTGCCCCTTCCACAGCGAAAAGACCCCCTCCTTCTCCATCACGCCGGAGAAGCAGATGTATTACTGCTTCGGCTGCCACAAGGGGGGCCACCTTATCAACTTCGTCATGGAGGCGGAGGGCGTCGGCTTTGTGGACGCGGTGGGTATCCTGGCCCAGCGGGCGGGGATGCCCATGCCGGAGGACAACGGGAATCCGAGCGAGGCCAAAAAGCGGGAGCGGCTGCTGAACCTGAACAAGGAGGCGGCCCGGTACTTCCACGCCAACCTGACCGGCCCCCAGGGCCAGCAGGGGCGGGACTACTTCGCCCAGCGGGGCCTCTCCAAGCGGACGGTGACGAACTTCGGCCTGGGCTACTCCCTCCCGGAATGGGACGGGCTGATACGGGCCATGACGGAGCGGGGCTACACCAAGCTGGAGCTATTGGAGGCGGGGCTTGCAGTGCAGTCCAAGAAGGGCGGCGTGTACGACCGGTTTCGGGGCCGGGTCATGTTCCCCATCATCGACCTGCGGGGCAACGTCATCGGCTTTGGCGGGCGGGTGCTGGACGACTCCACCCCGAAGTACCTGAACTCGCCGGACACTGTGATTTATAACAAGAGCAAGAACCTGTTCGCCCTAAACCTGGCGAAGAAGTCCAAGGCCGGATACCTCATCCTCACCGAAGGATATATGGACACCATTGCCCTCCACCAGGGCGGCTTTGACTGCGCAGTGGCCTCCCTGGGCACCTCCCTGACGGAGAACCACGCCCGGCTGCTGGCCAAGTACACGAAAGAGGTGGTCATCTCCTACGATGGGGACCAGGCGGGCATCAACGCCGCCCAGCGGGCCATCGGCCTCTTAAACAAGACGGGGGTGAACGTCCGGGTGCTGCGGGCCACCGGAGCCAAGGACCCGGATGAGTATATCAAGAAGTACGGACATAACGCCTTCCAGCGGCTCATCGACGGGGCGGCGGGGCAGATACCCTACCGCATCGGCCAGATCCAGCAGAAGTACGACCTGACCGCGGACGACCAGAAGGTGCAGTACCTCCAGGAGGCGGCAGACCTGCTGGCCCGGCTCAGCAGCCCGGTGGAGCGGGAGATTTACGGCGCTCAGGCGGCGGAGGCGGCGGGCATCGATAAGGCGGCCATGCTCTCCGAGGTGGAGCGGCAGCGCAGCCGGCTGGGCTGGCAGCAGAAGAAGCAGGCCGACCGGAAGGCCCTGACCCCGGCGGCGGAGAACCAGCCCACGGAGCGGCAGTTCCGCTACCGGAATGTGCGCTCGGCCATGGCGGAGGAGGGCGTCGTCCGTTTGCTGCTGCTGGAGCCCCAGCTTTTCCCCCAGGCGGAGGGGCTGCGGCAGGAGGAGTTCTCCTCCCAGGTGCTGGGCAAGGTGTTCGGTATCCTGCAAAGCCGCTGGGAAGAGGGAAAGGACACCCCCATCGAGGTGCTGGGCGCCCTGCTGGACAACCAGGAGATGAGCCATATCGCCACCATTGCCCAGAAGCCGGAGTCGCTGCAAAACAGCGAGGCGGCGCTGGCGGACTATATCAGAACCATCCAAACAGAACATATGAAGGACGGCGTGGCTGACGACAGCGACCTTTTGGCGGTCAGCAGCCGGAAACGAACGGAGGATGCACCATGAGCGACAAGAAAAAGAACACCGAGCAGAAGCAGGAAGCAAAGGCCACCGCATGGATTCCGGAAGGTGTCAACGGGGCTGAAAAGCTGAATGAGATGATCGAGCGGGGCAAGAAGAAGGGCAGCCTGACCGCCAGCGAGATGATGGAGCTGGACGGCATCGAGCTGGACAGCGACACCCTGGACAAGTTCTATGAGATCCTGGAAAACCTGAATATCAACACGATTGCGGACGAGGACATCCTGGACGCCACAGACGCCCCTCTGGAGGAAATTGAGGACATTCCGGAGGAGGAGACGGTAGACCCCAACGCCCTGGCGGAGAACTACGGCGTGGACGACCCCGTGCGGATGTACCTGAAGGAAATCGGCAAGGTGCCCCTGCTGAAGCCGGAGCAAGAGCTGGAGTTGGCCAAGGGCATGAGCACAGGCAACGAGGCCCAGGCCATTCTGGACGACGCGGAGAAGAACGGCGAGGAACTGCCGGAGGACGTGGTGGCGGAGCTGCAAAAGCAGGTCAAGCACGGCGAAAAGTGCAAGCAGGATTTGGCGGAGGCCAACCTGCGGCTGGTGGTGTCCATTGCGAAGCGGTATGTGGGCCGGGGGATGCTGTTCCTGGATTTGATTCAGGAGGGCAACCTGGGCCTTATCAAGGCGGTGGAGAAGTTCGACTACACCAAGGGCTACAAATTCTCCACCTACGCCACCTGGTGGATTCGCCAGGCCATCACCCGGGCTATCGCCGACCAGGCCCGCACCATCCGTATCCCTGTCCACATGGTGGAGACCATCAACAAGGCCATCCGCGTCTCCCGCCAGCTGCTCCAGGAACTGGGCCACGACCCCACCCCGGAGGAAATCGCCGAGGAGATGGATATGGACGTGAACAAGGTGCGGGAGATTTTGAAAATCGCCCAGGAGCCCGTGTCCCTGGAGACCCCCATCGGCGAGGAGGAGGATTCCCACCTGGGAGACTTCCTGCCGGATGAGAACACCAGCGAGCCCTCCGAGGCAGCCTCCTTCACCCTGCTGAAGGAGCAGCTTACCGAGGTGCTGTCCACCCTGACCCCCAGGGAGGAGATGGTCTTAAAGCTCCGCTTCGGCCTGGAGGACGGCCGCACCCGCACCCTGGAGGAGGTGGGCAAGCAGTTCCACGTCACCCGTGAGCGCATCCGCCAAATCGAGGCCAAAGCCCTGCGGAAGCTTCGCCATCCCAGCCGCTCCAAAAAGCTGAAAGACTTCCTGAACTGACCCCACTGACATACCCTCCGGGAAGCTGGCAGCGCAGCGGAGCTGCTGACAGTGATACACAAATAAAACGCACAGACGGAAGGGCTCCGCCTGTGCGTTTTTTGCAAGCGTCCGGAGCGATGCGCAGGCGCATATTGCGAAAAAGTTACGGTTGCATATTACGCGGTTCTGTGGTACTCTGAATCCATACAGGGCAAGACGAGACCAGATTCAGGAGGGAAGTATCATGGGCAGAGTGGATTTGAGCGGCCTGGATGGGATTCGGGCACCGACGCCGGAGGAGGTTCGCCGCATCACACGCTATTATGAGCATCTATATCGGGAAAATGACAAATCCCTTCGGGTGCTGAATACGGTGTTTTTCGTGCTGGGCTTTCTCTGCGCGTGCGGATATACGGTAAACGGGGCGTCCTCCCTGGTCGTTGCCGCAATATTTTTGGCGATGGGCTTTGGGATGCTAGGGAACCTCTGAATAAATGGACGAGAGCGGATTGCGAGGAAATTTGCGTCAGAAAAAGGCGCAAAAGCGCAGGAATCCTGACGGATTTCAAGATTTTGCAACGCATTTATGGCGGAAATTTACCGCAAGGCGCCGAAGTGCATTTATTCAGAGGTTCCCTAGGAGCGCGGCGTAAGTCAGACGCAGATTTGGAGATTTTTCGCAGAGGTGATTTTATCGTCGTTCCCGGAAGAGTGTGCGGTATCTGGGCGGATACAACGGGGCTGCCTGGGGTGAGCGACGTGGAGTTTATGTCCGAAGGCGGCAGAAAGCTGGATGCCCGTTTTCAAGCCAGACGGACGCAGCTGCAGATGGGGACGCCGCTGCTCCTGATGCATGTGGACGAACAGACACTCAAACATGGGATGACACGGGTGTTCACGCCGTTTATGCTGAGCGAGGAAGGACTGAAAGGGACGCTTTTTTAATAGATGACTGCGGAGAACGACCCCTCGGAACCGAACCGCAACAGCCCAGGGCGCTGCCAGCGTCCTGGGCTGTTGTTTGCATTGGGCCTCCACCGGAAGCGCAGGGACGCGGTTTCTTCCTCCATTCGGCTAAGAAGATTCCATCTCTCCGGCGCGTTGCGTCACCTCTGCCCGCCCCGGCAGCCTGCCGCTGTGGTACAGCGCCCCGTACAGCCCCTCCGCAGGGCAGCCCTCCGGCACAGATACCCCCGGCACGGTCAGGGTGAAGCCCTCCGGTGCGGGCCGCTCCGCCCCCAGCAGCAGCAGCCCCTCCTCCGGCGCCGCCGGGGTAAAGCACAGCGTCACGTCCCCCGCCCCGGCCAGCACCGGAATGCCGCTCTCCCGCTGGAGGAGCAG
Organism: Clostridiales bacterium; assembly: GCA_021200895.1. GTDB lineage: Bacteria > Bacillota > Clostridia > Oscillospirales > Oscillospiraceae > Onthomonas. The sequence continues at coordinate 6,392 of JAJQFX010000094.1, forward strand.
CGCCACCCGCTCCCGCTCCGGCAGGCTCAGGGCCAGCGCCCGCACCTGGCCGGACAGCCGCTCCAGCGCTTCCCACACCTCTCTGGTGGTGCGGCTGGCCAGAACGCCCACCGTGGCCTCTCCCCAGGGGATGCCCCTCCGGGTCAGTTCGGCCAGGGCCAGTTCCGCCGCCGCGCTCTGCCACAGGCTGCGGGTGGACACCAGGGGCGGCTCCGGCGTCACCGTTCCCGCCTCCGGCAGGTTCAGCGCGCAGCGCACCCCCGCCCGGCGCAGCAC
>JAJQFX010000062.1 GCA_021200895.1 Clostridiales bacterium
CGGCAGCTTTGGATCTGGCAGCGCAGATGTGGAGGATGTGGGCGTGTTTGCGGCCAGGTTCAACTATGCAAACGCACAGGACGACGGGACGATTTGGCTGCAAACCGGAACGCGAACCTATCAAACTCCGGAAGATGACAATGGCCTTTCGGGGAACTTGGCGGACATGAGCTGGTCGGTGACAGAAGAGGAATCCTGGGCGTACAGCTTTGGCGCAGACGGCAGCGTCACGGTCACGGACACGGCCAGCGGAGACATACTCGCCTACTATTATGAGACAGATGACCAGTGCATCCTGATTTACTATTATACAAGTACAGACAGAGACGATTTCATAGAAGAAGATATTTACGAATTTATCTATTGTAAGGACGGACTCTTAGAAGAACAGAACTGCACAGGAACAACGACCCGCACTAAGGAACAAGAAGGGGTCAGCGGCAGCTATATATCCGAGTATGCGGACAAATATGCATATACTTACAATGAGGATGGAACCTTGCAGACAGAGTCCTATACAAGCGCGTCCATATGGACGAGTTATAGTGGTTGGTCTCAAGAGGACTCGTACTCTTACGATGATGTTCAAGAGGAAACGACCTATACCTATGACAGCGATGGAACTCTGCTGAACATATCCAGTGTAACGACAACTACAGAGACGGACTATGATGACGATGGCGTTCCATCTGAATCTGTATCTGAAAATGTAACAGAAACAACCTATACCTATACCTACTTCAGCGATGGAACAGTAGAAACAAAAACCATTGCGGAAACATATACAGACGATGATGGGTACTCATGTACCAACACCAACGCCTACACCTATGACAGCAACGGGAAAGTGACGGAGTACCGCTTTTCCTATACAAGCAGTGATGGATATGAAGACGAAACCGTTGGTGAGTACACCTACACCAGCGATGGAGAAACAACACAGTATGTATGCTATGAGCGAGACTCTGACAGTGGAGAACTGGTGCTGGAGGAAACGACCACCTATGATTTCTGTGAAATGAATGGGCTCCAGGTACATTACAACAAAACCTGGTACGAAAAGGGCTGCTTTGAAGCAATGTTTATTACCGCCTATGATGACTATGAAAACTTTCCTGTGAGCGTTCGTTCGAACACCAGCCGGAGTTCTGACGATGAAGGCAATACGCAAGGGTATGTGAACCGATGTACCTACATAGCATATGCGTTCGCTGAGTATAAGCTGGTGGATGGCGTCTATACCCCCACAGGTAAGACATCAGGTTCGTTAGATATTCAGTACAATCTGCTGGATGTAAGTATCAACTGACGACACTGTGAGGATGATTCAAATGATTCAAACCGCTATGCCATATATCCTGCTGCTCCCGGCGGCGCTGCTGGCGGCAGCAGCCCTATTGCTAGGACACAGACTGCCCTTCGCCCGCGGTTTGGCCCAGTGGCTGGCACCTGTCGCGTTGCTGCTGACCATGCTGGCGCTGCTGCTGTGTCGGGAGCAGATGCTTCCCGAAAGCTCCCATGCCTTCTGGCTCGCCCTTGGCCTGGCGGGGTGCGCTGGCGGGGTAGCCATTCTCTGCGCCTTTTTCCCGCGGCGGGGCTGTTATCTTCCCGTGCTGCTGTTGGGCCTGGCTGGGGGGTATATCGCCGCGCTGGGAGCCGTGCAGCATGTGGGCCTGCAAGCCACCGTCGGCTGCGGCAGCTATGTGTTGGTGGTGTTGCTGGGCGGCATGGGCCTGACCGCCTCGACCCCCGCAGTGCAGCAGCCGGATGTACCAACTGCGGAGCTGCCGCCCGCTGAACCAGAGGCGCTCCCGGAGGGACCGGCTGCGGGTACCTTGTCCATCCTGGCTGGGGAATATGCGGGAAATCAAATCCAAATCGCCCAGCGGGAATCCCTCTACATCGGGGGCGACGGAACCCGTTGCCAGTTGGTGCTGACGCTGCCGGAAATGCCACCCTGTCTGTGTCGGGTTCAGTGGCTGTCTCAAAAGGATACTTACCTGGTGTCTAACTACGCAGCCAACGGGCTGTGCTACGAAAGCGGCCTGTTTCTGCCCGCCCACGGCATGGTAGAGGTGCGGGGCGGCAGCCAGTTTCTTTTCGGATCAGAGCAGGCTCCCCTTTTTCGGGTGGAATGAAAGGAGAAACTTATGACAGATTCAAAACGGTTTGCAAAGGGAACTGCGGCCCGGCGGGGCCTGCTGGGGGCAATCATTGGCTTTGTATGTATGCTCGTGTTTATGTTCGTTATGCTGGCGATGACGCCATCGAGCGGTGGATACACAAGCACCGCAGATGGTGTAACTGGCGTTATCGTTACAATTTTTTCCTGCTTGGTAGCTGGCCCCCTTTATGGCTTTGGTTTTGCCTTTGCCAACTGGCATCTGGTGATGAAGAAAACGGCCCAAGGTTTTGTAGAAGGCGGCTGTGTGTTGTCCATTGGGTTAATCCTTTCTTCGTTGACCAAAGACAATAAGTGGGGAATGTTCGGATGGCTCTTTTTCCTCTTGCGCGTGTGCTGGCACATCGGTATGTGTTGGATTCCGGGTATTTATTACGGCGTGAAGGCCATCCGTGCGGAATCAAAAGAGCGGAAAAAGAGCGAACGAGGCCAGCCGACACAACAAAACGCTCCGTCCCGGCCTGCCGACAAGTCTCGTCCAGTCCGGCAGCCGAAACCTACCCCACAGAAGCCCCGGACTGTGCAGCAGTCTCAGCACGCTGCACAGCCCCGACCTACACAACAACCGGGTTCCGCTGCGCAACAGTCCCAATTTGTACAGCAGCCGCGACCCATTCAGCCTACGCAAAGAAGCCAGAACCCTCCGGCGCTGGCCTGTACTGGCGGTCTCTATGCCGGGAACAACTTCCCGTTTACCCCCGGTGAGGAGATTTATATAGGCAGCGACCCGGAGGTGTGTCAAATCGTCTTTCCCCAGGATGTGGCCTGGCCCATCCACTGTATCATGGTGTACGATGCCACTGCCAACGCCTGGCGGGTGCGGGACTTGTCCAGCGGCAACACCTATCGGAACGGCGTGTCCAGCATGAACGACGGCCAATGGCAGACGCCGAGCCGCGGAACCATGCTGAGCATTGGGCAGGGCAAAAACAGCCAGCGGTTCCAGCTGGGCTGAGCAGTTTGTGCAGAAAGCGGAGAGGAAGAACAGTATGATCGACACGAAACACCTTTGCCCCGGCTGTATGGAGCGCTGGGAGGATACCGAGCGTCCCTGTCCCCACTGCGGCTTCACCTGGGACAAGGAACAAGATCATCGGGCGCAGCCGTTGTTCACCATCTTAGGCGGGCGCTACCTGTTGGGGCAGAAAATCGGCTCCGGCGGGTTCGGTATCACCTACATCGCTATGGACTTGGTGGAGGAAAAGAAAACCGCTGTCAAAGAGTTTTTCCCCTTCTCCCTTTCGGAGCGGGAAGGCGAAAACGTGGTGCCATTCCCCGGCGAGGAGGGCCGGGATTTCCGCAAGGCGCTGCGCTCCTTCCGCAAGGAGGGGGAACTGCTCTCCCGCGTGAAGAGCATCGACGGCATCGTTAATTACCTGGACTTTGTGGACGAGTATGGCACCTCCTACCTGGTAATGGAGTATGTAGAAGGTCAGAACCTGAAACAGTACATGCGGCAGCAGAAGAAAAATTTCACCCAGGAAGAGGCACTGACGCTGATGCGTCCCATCCTGCTGGCGGTAGACCAGCTTCATCAGATGAACATCCTTCACCGGGACATCAGCCCGGAGAACCTGATTCTCAAGCCAGATGGAACACTGACCCTGGTAGATTTAGGCGCGGCGAGAGAGTTTAGCCTGGACGAGGAAGAAAACCTGACTGTCATTCTGAAACACGGCTACGCGCCGGAGGAGCAGTACCACCATGGCAGCCGCCAGGGGCCGTGGACGGATTTGTATGCCTGCTGCGCGGTGCTGTACCAGATGGTCAGCGGCATTCTGCCTCAGGACGCCGCTGAGCGGGACAAATGGGACGATTTGGTTCCTCTGGACGAGATGGACGGGGTGGAAGTGACAAAGCCCTTCGCCCGCGCCATTGAGAAGGGCATGAGCATCGATGCCTCTCTCCGGTACGCGGCGATTCCTCAGCTGGTGGCTGACCTGTATCCGCCAGAAGCGACACCGGAACCAAAACCAGAACCCAAGCCAGAACCAAAACCCAAACCGGAACCGAAGCCGAAGCCCACGCCCAAGCCACAGCCGGAATCTCAGTCGGCGCCAAAGTTAAGGTGGGAAAAGAAGGAGATTTCGCAGGCAGGCGCGAAGCCATCGTCCCAACCGAAGCCGGAACCAAAGCCGAAGAAAAAACGTTGGGGATGGGCTGTGGTCATTGTGTTGGCTGTGGCGCTGCTTCTTTGGTACGCCTTCTATACCGCGAACTATACAAAGGTGGAAAGCTACGTTGGATGGGGGATTGAATCCGCCGCCAGCGACGCCAATGATACGCTGTCTGTGTCGCAAGTGGGGACAATCGTCGATGATTCGGATGACTATGGCGTTGTGCTGGAACAGTCCCTCAACTCTGGGACAACGGTGAAAAAGAACAGCGAAATCACCCTGACCTACGGAGTGCCGGACTTTGAAGGGATGTCTTGGTCAGATGCCTATGACCTGGCGGAAGAACTGGGAATCGACATGAACAAGTCCTCCTTCACCGTCAGCAGCACCAACGTGGGTACCATAAGCTCTGCGACATATGACAGTTCTGGAACGTCGGTTTCTGCCACGGTGGTGGTGCCAGACTTTGAGGGGATGTCCTGGTCGGAGGCCAGCGACTTGGCGGAGGAACTGGGAATCGACATGAACAAGTCCTCCTTCACCGTCAGCAGCACCAACGTGGGTACCATAAGCTCTGCGACATATGACAGTTCTGGAACGTCGGTTTCTGCCACGGTGGTGGTGCCAGACTTTGAGGGGATGTCCTGGTCGGAGGCCAGCGACCTGGCGGGCGAGCAAGGGATAATGATTGGTAGGCTATCCTGCGCAGAGAGCAATTCCGCAGTTGGAACAATCCTCTCTGCGGAATATAACAGCGCCGGAAGTACCGTTTCCGTTGAAGTTGCGATACCGAACCTGGTCGGAATGGACGAAGATACAGCCGTGAGTCAGATGGAAACGGCTTTTAGCGAGTTCGAAGTTGCTGAGGAAACGACAGAATATAGCGATTCTGTTGGAAAAGGCAAAATCATCGACTACGACATCACCGTGGATGGCAGCAACCTTTTGCTATACCTGACGGTCAGCAAAGGACCAGTGTATGTCACCGTTCCCGACCTGGCGGGGATGACCCCGGAGGAGGCCGAAGAAGCGCTGGAGGCGGTCGGCCTTGTCTACGGAGAGTGCGGTTATACCGTCTACAGTCCCTACGCAGCGGGATGCGTCGCACTTCTTTACCGATATGAAGCTGGAGACACCGTCAAACAGGGGACGACGATTTGGGTGGTGCTAAGCACGGCAAAACTCACACACAGCGGGTTGATTAGCTCCAATAAATCGGAGATTACCCTGACCAAGGGAGGAGGTTCGGTCTCCGTCAAATTGACCACCTCATCTAGCATAGGTGCGGGCATATATATGGGTACATATGACTACGATTTTTCCAGCAACTGGGTTGATACAACCTGGACTTTGACTGTATCTGCCGATGAAAATGCAGTGAGCGGCTGGATTCAGGTTCGGGTGTGGAAAAGCATGTCCGCCAGAGACAACGGTGAAACGCCCGTGGACTATATTAACATTCGTGTCAACGTCGAGGACTCTTAATTGGCAATTGCGGAGTGAAGAGGACAGGATGCACACGCCGCAATGGAAGGGAAGTGGCAAAACGCAATGCTTTCAATTGCCATATGCGACCCCAATGAGGCCCACCGGGCAGCACTGAAGGATGCGCTAACCAAGCTGCTGTTCGACACCATAGAATTTCGTTTCTCCTGCTTTTCCAGCGGGGAAGCACTGCTGACCGCCGCAAAGGGAACTGCCCGGTTTCAATTGCTGTTCCTGGAGATTCACCTGCCGGGTATCAGCGGCCTGGAGACTGCCGGCCAGATTCGGGCCTTTTCCCCTGAAATGGACATCATTTTCATCACTGCAGCGGCAGAATATGGAATGGTGGGCTATCGCTACCACGCCTTTGATTTCCTCGTCAAGCCGGTGTCGCTGTCCATGTTGCAGGGGGTAATCGAGCGGTATCTGGAGGAGCGTACCCAGCGCCCTGCAGATTTCCTCCGGGTGGAGATCCACCGCAACAGCGTTCAGATCCCCTTGCAGCAGATCCTCTATTTGGAGAGCAGTCGCAGGAAAATTGTGGCCCATCTGTGGGAGGAAAACAGGGAATTCTATGGGAAGTTGGACCATTTAGACCAGATTTTGAGCGGCTCCGGCTTTATCCACTGTCACCAGAGCTTTTTGCTGAACAGCCGGTACATCCGGCAGCTCAACAGTACCTCTGTCCAGATGGCCAATCAAATCGAACTGCCAGTGAGCCGAACCTATTTGCAGGCCGTGCGTACGACCTTGGGTATTACAAACTCGCCAGGTGAAGCGGAGCAGCAGAAAACATATCTGTGTGAAAAGGAATAGAAAGGACGGAAAGGTTGAAACATTGTAATCTAAGCATGATACCCCAAAAGGGCGCACAAAACCA
>JAJQFX010000095.1 GCA_021200895.1 Clostridiales bacterium
CCAGTGGGATAGGAGGAGGGTTCTTAGGGGGGAGCGAGGCCCCGAAGCTCCCTCCTAAGCCGCCTTCTTTCCCCTATTTCTTGGCGGAGCAAGAAATAGGGCCCGCCGGGAGGGCAAGAACTGATTTCCTTTATCAATCTTTCTCTAAGGAAAAATCCTTAAGCTGATGACATTACCGCTGGCGCAGGAGGGGCAGCACCTGGGGCACGTAGAGCAGCAGGGCCATCAGGCTGGGCCAGGCCATCAGGCCGTTGCATACGTCGGAGAGCTGCCACACCGCCTCCAGCCGCGCCACGCTGCCTGCCACGATGCAGGCCAGGAACAGGAGGCGGTACCGCCCCTCCCACCGCTCCGACAGCAGGTAACGCACCCCGCAGCAGCCGTACCAGCACCAGCCCAGCAGCGTGGAGAAGGCGAACACCGCCAGACACAGGGCCACGAAGCACGGCCCCGCCTGGCCCAGCCCCTCTGTAAAGGCGGCCACGGACAGGGCCGCCCCCGTCAGCGCCACGCCGCTCTGGTAGGCGTCGGAGGTCAGCACCGCCAGCGCCGTGATGGTGCAGATGACGAAGGTGGAGAGGAACACCTCCAAAATCCCCCAATACCCCTCCCGCACTGGGTCGGTGTTGGCGGAGGAGCAGTGTACCAGCGCCGTGGAGCCCAGCCCCGCCTCGTTGGTGCAGACGCCCCGGGCGATGCCCCAGCGCACTGTGCTGCCCAGCAGCCCGCCCTGGGCCGCCTCCGGCGACAGGGCGGAGCGGACGATCAGCGCCAGCGCGGCGGGGAGCTCCGCCCTGGCGCGAAACAGGGTAACGCAGCCCCCTGCCAGGAACAGCGCCGCCATCACCGGCACCAGCTTCTCGCAGAGGCGGCCGACGCTCTTTACCCCGCCCATCAGCACCAGGCCGCAGGCCGTGGCCGTCAGCAGGCCGGTGGCCAGGGGCGGGAAGCCGGTGGCTGCCTCCACCGCCGCCGCCAGGGAGTTGGCCTGCACCATGTCCCCCATCCCCAAGGCGGCCAGGGCGGTGAACAGAGCGAAGCATTTCGCGGCTGTGGGCAGCCCCTTCTCCTCCAGCCAGACCATGGGGCCGCCCTCCCAGGCTCCGTTTCGGCGGCGGCGCACCAGGATGGACAGGGCCTTCTCCGTCCAGCCGGTCATGGCGGACAGGAAGGCGGACGCCCACATCCAGAACACCGCCCCCGGCCCGCCGAAGGTGATGGCGGTGGCTACCCCTACGATGGAGCCGGTGCCCACAGTGGAGGCCAGGGCGGTGGACAGCGTTTCCAACGGGGAGAGGCCGCCCTCCGTCCGGCCCTTCGCGGTCAGCGCGCCCAGGGTGCCGCCCCACCACCGGCGGACGCCGAACAGCTGGAAGAATCCCGACCCTACCGAGCAGTACAGCCCTACCGCCAGGAACAAGGCCAGCGTCCACGGGCCCCATACGATACGAACAGCAGCTTGCAGCATTTGACTAGCCTTCCTTTCTGGCGGCAGGTGATAACTACTTCCTAAAATCGAACTGTTCTTTGCCTGTTGCTATTTCGACAAAGGTGCGCCCGAAATCCTCGGGTATTTTATGGAATCCTGAAATCTTGCAAATGCCTCTTGCATTTCCCCCTGGGGCTTGTTATAATGCGATTGTGTCCATAGAGGCGGCGTACCCGCAAAATGTGGATTTACTTTCTATATGTGGTTAGTTTTTCCTAATTCTATCTTGTGGTTTTCTTTTCCTGCTGATACCAGATATGGAATTGGTATGAGTTCCGTTTGAATGGGAACACTAATCCGCAATAGACAGCGCTCTGCCCCGCATCGCGGCAGACGATAAACAAACTCTTATTTTTGACCCATTGGAAAGGTAAGGTATTCGTATGAAACAGTTCGCGCAATGGGACGGCTTCGAGGGCCGCCTCTGGAAGGAAGAGGTCAACGTCAGGGACTTCATTCAGAAGAACTACCAGCCTTATGACGGCGACGGCTCCTTTCTGGCAGGCCCCACTGACGCCACCAAAACGCTGTGGAACGCCCTCCAGGCCCTCCAGAAGGAGGAGCGGGCCAAGGGCGGCGTGCTGGATATGGAGACGGAGGTGGTCTCCGGCCTGACTGCCTACGGCCCCGGCTATATCGACCCGGAATTAAAGGAACTGGAACAAGTCGTGGGCCTCCAGACGGACAAGCCCCTAAAGCGGGCCTTTATGCCCTACGGCGGCATCAAGATGGCGGAGCAGGCCTGCACCACCTACGGCTACCAGCCCAGCCCGGAGCTGCATAAGATTTTTAATGACTACTGCCGCACCCACAACCAGGCGGTGTTCGACGCCTACACCCCGGAGATGAAGCGGGCCCGCCACAGCCACATCATCACCGGCCTGCCCGATACCTATGGCCGGGGCCGCATCGTGGGGGACTACCGCCGGGTGGCCCTGTACGGCATCGACTATTTAATCGAAGAAAAGGCCCGCGACCTGGCCAACTGCGGCGACGGCACCATGACCGACGACGTTATCCGCCTGCGGGAGGAAATTGCCCGGCAGATCAAGGCGCTGAAGGACATGAAGGAGATGGCGAAGATTTACGGCTTTGACATCTCCCAGCCTGCCCGGAACGCCAAGGAAGCCTGCCAGTGGCTGTACTTCGGCTACCTGGCCGCCATCAAGACTCAGAACGGCGCAGCCATGAGCGTGGGGCGCATCTCCACCTTCCTGGACATCTATATTCAGCGGGATTTGGACAGCGGCGCGCTGACCGAAACGGAAGCCCAGGAACTAATTGACCATATGGTGATGAAGTTCCGCATGGTGAAGTTCGCCCGCATCCCCTCCTACAACGAGCTGTTCTCCGGCGACCCGGTGTGGGCCACCCTGGAGGTGGGCGGCATCGGCATGGACGGCCGCTCCATGGTGACGAAGAACGACTTCCGCTTCCTCCACACCTTGGAGAACATGGGGCCCGCCCCGGAGCCCAACCTGACGGTGCTGTACTCCTCCGCCCTGCCGGAGAATTTCAAGCAGTACGCCGCGGGCATCTCCATCAAGACCAGCTCCGTCCAGTACGAGAATGACGATGTGATGAAGCCGGTCTGGGGGGACGACTACTCCATCTGCTGCTGCGTCTCCGCCACCCAGACGGGCAAGGAAATGCAGTTCTTCGGGGCCAGAGCTAACCTGGGCAAGTGCCTGCTCTACGCCATCAACGGCGGCATGGATGAGAAGCTCCACGAGCAGGTAGGCCCCCGGTACGCCCCCATCACCGGCAACTATCTGGACTATGACGAGGTCATTCAGAAGTACACCACCATGCTGGACTGGCTGGCGGGGCTGTACGTCAACGTGCTGAACCTGATTCAGTATATGCACGACAAGTACTATTATGAGGAGGCGGAGATGGCGCTGATCGACACCGACGTGCGCCGCACCTTCGCCACCGGCATCGCGGGCTTCTCCCATGTGGTGGACTCCCTCAGCGCCATCAAGTACGCCAAGGTGAAGGTCATCCGGGACGAGACCGGGCTGGCCGTGGACTATCAGGTGGAGGGCGACTTCCCCAAATACGGCAACGACGACGACCGGGCGGACGACATCGGCGTCTGGCTGCTGCGCACCTTCCTGGACATGATTAAGCGCCGCCACACCTACCGCAACTCCGAGGCCACCACCTCTATCCTGACCATCACCTCCAACGTGGTCTACGGCAAGGCCACCGGCGCCACCCCGGACGGGCGGAAAGCTTACGCCCCCTTCGCCCCCGGCGGCAACCCCAGCTATGGCGCGGAGCAAAACGGCCTGCTGGCCAGCCTGAACTCGGTGGCCAAGCTGCCCTATCACTGGGCGCTGGACGGCATCTCCAACACCCAGACCATCAACCCCGACGCCCTGGGCCACAGCTGGCGGGAGCGGGTGGACAACCTGATGCAGGTCATGGACGGCTACTTTGACCAGGGGGCCCACCACCTGAACGTCAACGTCTTTGGCAAGGAGAAGCTGATGGACGCCATGGAGCATCCGGAGAAGGAGGAGTACGCCAACTTCACCATCCGCGTCTCCGGCTATGCCGTGAAGTTCATCGACCTGACCCGGGAGCAGCAGCTGGACGTGCTGGCCCGCACCTGCCACAGCGGGTTGTAAGAGAAATTCCCTTTGACCCAACCCCACCGGACGCCGGTTTTTCCGCCGGCGTCCGGTTTGTCCCCTTTCTTTTCTGACGATATAAGGAGGTATCACCCTATGGAGCCTGCGGAAAGCGCCGTGCTGGGCAACGTTCACTCCCTGGAGACCTTCGGCCTGGTGGACGGCCCCGGCGTCCGCTTCGTCGTGTTTATGCAGGGGTGCCGGATGCGGTGCCAGTACTGCCACAACCCGGAGACCTGGCGCATCGGCGCAGGGCAGCCCTGGACGGCCAAGGCGCTCTTTGACCGGGCCTACCGCTATCACAACTATTGGGGCAAAAACGGTGGTATCACCGTCAGCGGAGGCGAGCCGCTGCTGCAAATCGACTTCCTCATCGCTTTCTTCACCTTGGCGAAGCAGAAGGGCGTCCACACCGTGCTGGACACGGCGGGGAACCCCTTCACCTGTGAGGAGCCCTTCTTCGGCAAGTTCCGGCGGCTGATGGAGGTCACCGACCTGGTAATGCTGGACTTGAAGGACACCAGCCCGGAGGACCACAAGGCCCTGACGAAGTGGGATAACCAAAACATCCTGGACATGGCCCGCTGCCTCTCCAATATGGGGAAGGATATGTGGATACGGCGGGTGCTGGTGCCCGGCCTGACGGACGACCCGGCGGAGCTGGCACATCTCCGGGCTTTCGTGGACAGCCTGAACACGGTACGGCGGGTGGAGGTGCTGCCCTATCACACCCTGGGGCTGCTGAAATGGGAAGAGCTGGGCATCCCCTACCCCCTGGAGGGGGTGCGGACGCCCACCGAGGAAGAGGTGGCCCAGGCGGAGAAGTTTCTGGGTATCCGGCAATAGAGGACGCTTTCACAAAGACAGCTGCGGCGCGGGTTCTCCCCGCGCCGCAGCTGCTTGACGTTTTGCCCCGGTCAGGGGCAGGCAGTCCGTACCCCGCCTGCCGCCCCGGAACCGATGGAAAAACGCGAATCCAAGGTTGATAAACCGCCCGCCATCCGGTATAATATCCTTAAGAATAGTGATACGTTAGCGTATCAACAGCAGCAAGAACCCAATAAGGATGTGAGCAAAATGAAACTGTTGATTCAAAATGGCAAGCTGGTAGACCCCGCCGGCGGGAGCAGCTGTGTGACGAATCTGCTGATAGAGGACGGGAAAATCGCCTGGATCGGCGCTCAAATCTCCGAGGCGGCGGATCAGGTGCTGGACGCCAGGGGACTGGTGGTGGCCCCCGGGCTGATCGATATGCACGTCCACTTCCGCGACCCCGGCCAGACCCATAAGGAGGACATCGTCACCGGTACGACGGCGGCGGCTCACGGCGGCGTGACCACGGTGGCCTGTATGCCCAACACCACCCCCACGGCGGATTCCCCGGAGGTGATACAGTACATCATTGACAAGGCCCGCACCCAGGGCAGCGGCGTCAACGTGCTGCCGGTGGGGGCGGTGTCCAAGGGGCTGAAGGGGGAGGAACGCACCCGGTTCAAGCCGCTGAAAGAGGCGGGGGCCGTGGCCCTCTCTGACGACGGGATGCCCATTATGAACGCGGACATGATGCGGGACGCCCTGCTCCGGGCGGGCCGGTACGGCCTGCCCATCCTCTGCCATGAGGAGGACATCAACATGGTTCACAACTATGCGGTGAACGAAGGCAAGGTTTCCCGCCAGTTGGGTATCCCCGGCCGCCCCGCCATCGCGGAGGAAATCATGGTCATGCGGGACGCCATGCTGGCGGAGGAAACGGGCCAGCCGGTGCATATCTGCCACGTCTCTACCGCCAGGAGCGTCAGCATCATCCGCAGCTACAAGCGCAAGGGGGTGCAGATCACCTGCGAGACCTGCCCCCAGTATTTCACCCTGACGGAGGACGAGGTGCTGACCCGCTCCACCCTGGCCCGGGTGAATCCGCCTCTCCGCACCCCCAAGGACGTGGAGGGAATCCTGGCGGGCCTCCAGGACGGCACCATTGACTGCATCGTTACCGACCACGCCCCCCACTCAGCCGAGGAGAAGGCCCGCCCCATCACGGAGGCCCCCAGCGGCATGGTGGGGCTGGAGACCAGCCTGGCCCTGGCCCTGACCGAGCTGTACCACACCGGGCGGATGAGCCTTTCCGCTGTGCTGGAGAAGATGACCGTCAACCCGGCTAATATCCTGCGCATCCGGAAGGGGACGCTGAGCATCGGCGCGGACGCGGATTTGACCATCTTCGACCCCAACGAGCGGTGGACGATAGACCCGGAGCAGTTCCGCTCCAAGGCCCGGAACACCCCCTTCGCCGGGCGGCAGGTGCGGGGCCGGGTGAAGTACACCATTGTGAACGGCCGCGTGATTTACGATTACAGGACAGACGGGGATTGAGAACGGCAACATCAACTTAGGCTGAGGGACGTACCGCAGCCGCACAGCCAGAGTTCATCCACCGTTGGATAACAAAATTGCACGTCCCCAGCCGCCATAGGCGGCAGTCTCACCAGTGAGAAGTCACATCGTCTCTA
>JAJQFX010000175.1 GCA_021200895.1 Clostridiales bacterium
GATTGCCGCCCACGTCCCTCGCCGTCAAGCGGCATTTCCGCTTCGCTCCCTAGCCGTTGGCGGGCGGAACGTGCAATTTTATAGCACTTTGGTCGATGAAATCTGGCTGTACGGCTGCGTTACACCCCTCAACCCAGGATAGATTACATCTTTAAGTTGATGACATTGCCCTGAAAGGGTAGGGAGCGAAGCGGAAATGCCGCTTGACGGCGGAGGGAAACCGCGAAGCGGTGGAGGGGTTTCCAGCGTGGTATTCCTTTGCCCATCCTTGTCTAAGGAACACAACCCCCAAAATGATGGCATTGCACCGAAAAAAACGCCTCCAGGGGTTCACCCTGGAGGCGCAGATGGAACAGTATCGTGCGGTTGCGGCAGCGACCCGGCTCAGTCCGCCAGCGCGGCGGTGATGATAGCCATAGAGTAGACCTCCATGCCGTTGCAGCCGCGGGACAGGTCGTTGATGGGGGCGTTCAGGCCCAGCAGGATGGGACCGTAGGCATCGAACTGGCCCAGGCGCTGAGCGATTTTGTAGCCAATGTTGCCGGCGTTGATGCCGGGAAAGACAAAGACGTTGGCGCGGCCCGCCACGGAGGAGTTGGGGCACTTGGTCTCCGCCACACGGGGGGAGACGGCGGCGTCGAACTGCAATTCGCCGTCGATGTTCAGGTCGGGGCGCATTTCCTTGGCGATGCGGGTGGCCTCGATCATCTTGTCCACATCCTCACCGGCGCCGGAGCCGTGGGTGGAGTAGCTCAGGAAGGCAACCTTGGGGTCGATGCCGAACACCTTGCCGCACTCGGCGCAGTAGATGCCGGTCTCGGCGATCTCCTGGGCGGAGGGCTTGATGTTGATGGCGCAGTCGCCAAAGGCCAGCACCTCGTTCTCGCCGGAGGCGGAGGGACGGACCAGAATGAAGCAGGAGGAGACGCTGTTGTAGCCCGGCTTGGTCTTGATGATTTGAAGGGCGGGACGGACGGTGTCAGCGGTGGAGTATGTAGCGCCGCCCAGCAGGGCGTCGGCCACACCCATCTTCACCAGCATGGTGCCGAAGTAGTTGCCCTGGCGCAGCATGGGGATGGCCTTCTCCGGGGTCATGCCCTTCTTCTTGCGCAGCTCGCAGAACAGGTCCACCATCTCGTCAAACCGATCCCAGTTGCTGGGGTCGATGATGTTGGCGCCGCGGACGTTGTAGCCTGCGTCCTCAGCGGCGGCGGCCACGGCGTCCGGGTTGCCCACCAGGATGGGGGTCAGGAAGTTGCTGGCCAGCAGACGGGACGCAGCCTCCAGGATACGGGGGTCGGTGCCCTCGGTGAATACGATGGTCTTCGGGTCAGCCTTCAGCTTCTGTATCATGCTGCCAAAACCAAAACTCATAAAGTTCAGCCTCCTAAAACGGTATTTGGATGCAAAGCATTCATTTGTCTTAGTATACAACTTTGGCAGATTTATTGCAAGGAGAATTGTGGGCAAGTTCAGCAGAAATTTCAAAAAATTCTCAGAAGGCGGGGGATGGGCATTCCTTGGGCAAGGAATGGGGCGGAAACAGGTTTTTGCCTTTGCCACATTTGACCGAAAACTTGAGTTCCGCGGCTTCCCCCCTCCCCATCTTGACGGATTCCCTTTCCAGTGTTAAAATAACACCATTGAAAATGAGCGGCTCCGGGCCGCTCCCTGCGTGTACGGACACGCAAAGAACGAATGATAGGAGATACATCATGGAAAAACACATTTCAATGCAGACCCTGCAAGGCTTTGACAGCGCCTTCCAGTCCTCCCGGGCCAACACCGTGGCTATGAACGCCGTCACCGCCAACGGCATCAACGCCTCTGCCCGGCGCTGGACGGCCCGCCCCGAGGTTCGGAACCAGTTCTCCATCCAGCTGGACAACAAGGGCATCACCAACCAGAAGCAGAGCGGCCGCTGCTGGATGTTCGCGGCGCTGAACTGCCTGCGGTACGAGGTCATCCACAGCCTGAACCTGGAAGACTTCGAGCTGAGCCAGAACTACACCTTCTTCTATGACAAGCTGGAGCGGGCCAACTACTTCCTGGAGTGCATCCTGTCCACCGCCGACCGGGACATCACCGACCGGGTGGTGGCCCACCTGCTGGACACCCCCACCCAGGACGGCGGCCAGTGGGACATGATTAGCAACATCATCCTGAAATACGGCGTGGTGCCCAAGGACGCCATGCCGGAGAGCGCCTGCTCCTCCGCCTCCCGGGAGCTGAACGGCCTGCTGTCTGAGGTGCTGCGGAGCGACGCCTGCGCCCTGCGGCGGGGCTACCAGGCCGGCAAGACCCTGGACGAGCTGCGGGCGGAGAAGGAGACCATGATGAGCGCCATCTACCGGATGCTGTGCATCTCCCTGGGCACGCCCCCCAAGACGGTGGACTTTGAGGCCCGCACCAAGGACGGCGCCTTCATCCGGGACTGCGGCCTGACTCCCCAGGAGTTTTATCAGAAATATGTCAAGCTGGATCTGACCCAGTACATCAGCCTCATCAACGCCCCCACAGCGGACAAGCCCTATTACCGCAGCTACACGGTGCAGTACCTGGGCAACGTGCTGGACGGGCAGAGCGTCCGCTATGTGAATCTGCCCATTGAGGTGCTGAAGGAGGCCGCCATCGCCCAGATGAAGGACGGCCAGCCGGTGTGGTTCGGCTGCGACATGGGCAAGCGGGTGGGCCGCCCTGACGGCATCATGGACGTGAACGCCTACGATTATGAATCCCTGTTCGGCACCTCCGCCCCCATGACCAAGGCGGAGCGGCTGGACTACGGCCACAGCCGCATGACCCACGCCATGGTGTTCCAGGGGGTAGACCTGGATGCCAGCGGCGCACCCCTCCGCTGGCGGGTGGAGAACAGCTGGGGCGGCGACTCCGGCTTCAAGGGGATGTACCTGATGACCGACGGCTGGTTTGACGAGTATATGTACCAGGTGGTGGTGAACCGGAAGTACCTGGCTCCGGAGGTGCTGGCCGCCTACGACAGCGAGCCGGTGGAGCTGGCGCCCTGGGACCCCATGGGCGCGCTGGCGTAAACATTATAACGATTACAGCGGGGCTGCCTCGGATGAGGCAGCCCCGCTGTAGTTATATTGGTGGCAACGCAGGCGGATGGTTTTGCTTTTTTGCGGTCGTATGTGTAGGGGCGGCCCTTGGCCGCCTACGGAAACCGCCTGCTTACTCCGGGCGGCCAAGGGCCGCCCCTACGGAAAAAGTGAAGCTTTAGGCTTCACGTTCCGGTAGTAGAGTGTGAAAACTAAAACTTTGTTTTGCTCAACCATTACAAAATACCAACGGAACCGGCTGCGGCATCACCCCTCAGTCAGCTTTGCTGACAGCTCCCCTTTCAGGGGAGCCAATAACGCCGCGGTTATAGCAACCTTTTGCCTCCCCTGAAAGGGGAGGTGCCTCCGAAGGAGGCGGAGGGGTTCGCAGCCGCCCCTACAGAAAAGTGAAGATTTAGGCTTCATCTTCCAGTAGGGGCGCACAGTGTGCGCCCGCCCGGTTACGCCTCGAAAAAGGTTCTCAAAAGAGCGCTTATTTTGAATTTTCAAAACTTTTGCCGTCCATGCTGGAGGGAAGTCGCCACCGTCCAGCAAAACGACGGGGTATTCCGCCCACAGGGACAAAAAGCGCCCCGAAGCGTAAAACGCTTCGGGGCGCGATACTGCAACGAAACAATCTGTTTCCGGCTTACACCATCAGGCTGCACACCAGGTCGCTGTACCCGGCGGGGTCCTCCAGGGGCAGCTCTGCGATGAGCAGGGCCTGGTCGTACAGCAGCTCGGCGTACTTCTTGGCCTTCTCCTCGTCATTGGCGATGGCGTCCTTCAGCGCCTGGAACACCGGCGCGTCTGGGTTCACCTCCAGCACACGCTCCGCCTTGAAGCCCATCATGTCCTGGTTGTGGGCCTTCAGGCTCTTCTCCATCTCCAGGGTGATGGGGCCGTCGGAGGTCATGCAGACGGCGTGGGACTTCAAAATCTTGGACACACGGGCCTCCTTGATTTTGTCGCCCAGGGTGTTTTTCAGGAACTCCATCACGTCTTTGGACTCCTCCGCCTTTTCCTCGGCGGCCTTCTTCTCCTCCTCCGTTTCGGGGAGGGCGTCCTCATCGTTGATGCTCTTGAGCTTCTTGCCGTCGTACTCCTCCAGGGCCTGGACGGTGAACTCGTCCACGTCGTCGGTCAGGTAGAGGATTTCATAACCCTTGTCCAGGATACGCTCGGCCTGGGGCATCTTGCCCAGCTGCACCGCGTCGGAGCCCACGGCGTAGTAGATGAACTCCTGCTCCTCCGGCATCCGCTCCTTGTACTCCGCCAGGGTGGTACCCTTCTCATTGGCGGAGGAGGCGAACATCAGCAGGTCTTGCAGCATCTCCTTGTGAGCGCCGTAGTCGGAATACACGCCGTACTTGATTTGGGGGCCGAAGGCCGTCCAGAACTTCTCGTAGTCCTCCCGGCGGTCTTTCAGCATCTTCTCCAGCTCGGCCTTGATTTTCTTCTCCAGGTTCCGGGCAATCACTTTCAGCTGGCGGTCATGCTGGAGCATCTCACGGCTCAGGTTCAGGCTGACATCCGGGGTGTCTACCACGCCCTTGACGAAGCGGAAATGCTCCGGCAGCAGGTCGGCGCACTTGTCCATAATCAGCACGCCGGAGGAGTAGAGCTGGAGGCCCTTCTCAAAGTCCCGGGTATAGAAGTCCATGGGAACCTGGCCGGGGATGAACAGCAGGGCGGTGTAGCTGACGTTGCCGTCCACGCTGACCCGCAGGGTGGAGAGGGGCTTGGAGTAGTCGTTAAACTTGTCGGAATAGAAGCTGTCGTACTCCTCCTGCTTCACGTCCTCCTGGTTGCGCTGCCAGATGGGCACCATGGAGTTCAGGGTCTCCAGCTCCTCGTAGTCCTCCCACTCGGCCTTGGCGTCCTCCGGGGCGTCCTCCGGCAGTTCCTTCTGGCGGGAGTGGGTCATCATCATCTCGATGGGATAGTGGATATAGTCGGAATACTTCTTAATGAGGCTCTGGATGCGGTACTGCTCCAGATAGTCGCCGTACTTCTCCTCCTCGGTGTCGGGCTTGATGTGCATGATAACGTCGGTGCCTACGCCGTCCCGCTGGCCTTCGCCGATTTCATAGCCCTCCGCGCCGTTGGACACCCACTGGAAGGCTTCCTCGCTGCCATAGGGGCGGGAGACCACGGTGATTTCATCGGCCACCATGAAGGCGGAGTAGAAGCCCACGCCGAACTGGCCGATGATGTCCACGTCGTTCTCGCTGATGTTCTCCGCCTCGGCCATGTCGTGCTTGAACTGGAAGGAGCCGGAGTTGGCGATGGTGCCCAGACGCTCCTCCAGCTCGGCGGCGTTCATGCCGATGCCGTTGTCGGAGACGGTGAGGGTGCGGGCATCCTTGTCGATGGTGATGCGGATTTTGAAGTCGCTGCGGCTCATGCCCACGCTGTCGTCGGTCAGGGACTTGTAGGCCAGCTTGTCGATGGCGTCCGAAGCGTTGGAGATGATCTCCCGGAGGAAAATCTCCTTGTGGGTGTAGATGCTGTTGATCATCAGATCCAGCAGCCGTTTCGATTCCGCTTTAAATTCCTTTTTTTCCATGGTAAAGACCCTTCTTTATAAAAAATAGAATTGACTGGTTCAGGGGCAGCCCTTCGGCTGCGGAAGAATTGGCACTCGCCTTTCCTGAGTGCCAATAGTAGTTTACCCCAAACCGATCAAAAATGCAATAGGGTTCATAAAAATGTTACAATTACGTTGGGGGAGTGCTGAATCATTCTTTACGAAAAAGAAAACATCGCTTGACGGCGAAGCCAATGATGTAGCGATTACCACAGTTTTCTTGCCTCCCCCGAAGGGCAATGTCATCAACTTAAAGGCATTGTATTCCTTAGACGAGGTTTGATGAAGGAAATAGGTTTTTGCCCTTGCCAAGGCGGGGCCTGACTGCCGCGCTATCACTTTTAACATATCCTCCTCGGTCAGTGAGCCTTGCCAGCATAGCTGGCTGCGGTTTTCGGCTAAAAATATGCCGCTGGCATATTTTTTAACGCCGCAAACTCGCTCCGCCGAGAAAAGCAGCAAAAAAGGGCGGCTCAAGAGGGAGGCCTGTGGCCCCCCTCTTAAGAATCTCCCCGCATCAGGCAACCGGCTAGCGCCTTGTCCCTCAATCAGGTGGTCTGTCAGGCAACAGACGATGTGACTTGATACGCACCAAAGCTGCCGCCCATGGCGGCTGGCGGGGATTGCCGCCTCGTCCCTCGCCGTCAAGCGGCATTTCCGCTGCGCTCCCTAGCCTTACGGCGGGACGGGCGGCAATTTTGTTGCCCTTTGGTCGTTGAAATCTGGCTGTACGGCTAGGGTATCGCCTCTAATCAAAAAAGCAATAGGTGATTACGCCTTTTCAATAAAAGGCCGTAGCTTTCCCTCACAGTCAGAGGTTATCCACCGTTTGGGTTATAAAATTGCACGTTCCGCCCGCCAACGGCGAGGGCGGAACGGCAATCGTCCCCAGCCGCCATGGGCGGCAGTCTCAGCAGGTATCAAGTTACATCGTCTGTTGCCT
>JAJQFX010000090.1 GCA_021200895.1 Clostridiales bacterium
CCTCCATCGCCCCGTCCCCCAGCGCGCCGTAAACGTCTACCCCCTTCGCCAGGCCGACCACCGCCGCCGCCAGCAGGATGGAGGGCATCAGCAGGGCGGTCAGCAGCGTCATAACTTCTCCCTCCCCATCCGCCGGAACAGCTTCGCCGCGCCTATCCCCGCGCACAGGGCCGCCAGGGAGGTCAGCCAGACGCAGGGCAGGATGTCAAAGGGCGTCTCGCACCCGGCGGCGCTCCGCACCGCGGCGATAGTGGTGGGAATCAGCTGGATGGACGCCGTGTTGCACACCACGAAGAGGCACAGGCTGTCGGAGGCCACGCCGGGGCTGCTGCGGGCCATCCGCTGGGCGGCCTGTATCCCCAGGGGGGTGGCGGCGTTGCCCAGCCCCAGCAGGTTGGCGGAGACGTTGGCGGAAATCAGCGCCATCGTCTCCCCGTCCTCCCGCACCTCCGGGAAGAGCCGCCCCAGCACCGGACGGAGCCGCCGTTGCAGTCCCTCCAACATCCCGCACCGGCGCATGACCTCCATCACCCCCATCCACAGGCAGAGCATCCCCGCCATGGAAAGGCACAGCTCCACAGCCGCCTGAGCCCCCTCCGCCGCCGCAGCGGAGACCGCCCCCAGGGAGCCGGTGGCCCCGCCGCACAGGAGGCTGAGGGCGACCATCGCCGTCCAAAGAACCGTCATTGCCATCGTTTCATCACCCTGTCCACTCTATGCGCCGAATGTGGCGTTCATGCCGCTGGAGCCGCAACTTTTTTCAGAACATCAAACGATATTTCGCGATTTTTCTTGACTTTCGATGGGAAATCATGTACAATACAACTAGCAAAATTACAAGAAAATTTTTGATGAATGGAGGGGGAAGCATGAAATCAACAGGTATTGTGCGCAAAGTGGATGAATTGGGCCGAATCGTGCTGCCAATCGAACTGCGCAGAACGCTGGACATTGCCGAGCGGGATGCGCTGGAGATTTATGTAGATGGCGCTTCGATCGTGCTGCGGAAATATCTGCCGTCCTGCCTCTTTTGTGACAGTTCGGAGAACGTAGTCACGTTTGAAGGGAAGACGGTTTGCCGGGCTTGCCTGGAAAAGCTGAAGTCCCTGTAAACCGCCACTCGGAACATCACATCACTTGCCGCAGCGCCAGAACCTCTCCGAGGCTCTGGCGCTGCGTTCTGCTTTGGGCCAGAAGGACAAAAAGCGGCGGGCCTCCGAATCGGAGACCCGCCGCCCTGTGATGGGCCGCTGTCAGCCCACCGCGTATGGGAACGCGAAAACGCTTACTTGTCCGCCTTGCCCTTGCCCTCGCCCCAGCCGGGTGCGAAGATGGTGTTGTCCACGGCGAAGATGATAACCATAGCCACGCCGCCGGTCACAATGGTGGTGACAATGCTCTGAACAGTGTTGCGCAGGGCATCGTTGGCAATCAGCGCGATGACCACCGGATTCCAGACGCAGGTGAACAGGTTCATCACCAGGAACACGGCGATGGTGGCCAGCAGGTGCATCCCGATTTGGGGCACCAGGGGGCCGTGGCTCTTAAAGGTCACGTTGCGCTGGAGGGGGAAGTTGACGCACTCGCCCAGGAAGATGGTGGTCAGGTTGGCCAGGGTGTAGGCCAGGCCACCGCTGGCCAGGGAGTTACCGATGATGGCCAGGTTGAAATCCACGCCCAGCACGGTCAGCGGGATGTTGGGCCAGAGCCACTCGGCGTCGCCCACAATGCCCTCGTAGAAAGACGGCAGGAACATCAGCAGCAGCATCTTCAGGAAGGTCACCACATAGCTGAAAATGACGAACAGGCCGCCCTTGCGAATCCACTCGCCAGCCTTGGGGTGCTTCTCACAAAAGCCGTTCCAGATACCCATCAGTTTGTCTTTCATAGATGTTTTCTCCTTTCAAATCAGTGCATACCGTCCGCCTTTTTCTTCACGCTCAGCTGGTGGAAGAATCCGCCGATGATTTTGCCGAGGCCCTTGAAGAATGCGATAGCGTGGCCGTTGACGATAGTCAGGATGCCCTCGCACATGGACTGGGAGCACATACCGCCCGCCATCTTGCCGATGGCGCGGAAGGGCATATTGTAGATGAAGGTGATGTTCAGGTCAGGCTGGCCCTTCTCGATGCTCTTGTTCAGCAGGGAGGTCAAAATCTTGTAGACCAGGCGGGCCTTCAGGCTCTTGGCGTAGTACAGCTGGCAAATGGCGTCGTTCATCTGCAAGGTGCCGCTCCAGTGTCCGTCGGGGATGGGACGGCCCAGCAGCGTCTCGAACTCCTGGTCGGAGACCTTCGTGATTTTGCCGGAGGCATAGCTGGGCAGCTTGCTCATGTCATAAGGCAGCTCCGCGTCGGTGCCCTGAACGGTGACGGTGCCGCTGAGCTTGATGTCGGCCACGCTGGCGCCGATGAGGATGTCATACTCGCCGGACTCCACCTCGAACTGGTTGGTCTTGACGTTGAAGTAGCGGAACGCCTTATCGTCCAGGGGGATGGTGACGGTCTTGCTCTCACCAGCCTTCAGGAACACCTTCTGGAAGCCCTTCAGCTCCTTGACGGGGCGGAACACGCCCTTGCACTTGGCGCTGACGTACAGCTGCGCCACCTCTGCGCCGTCCCGGTCGCCGGTGTTGGTCAGGGTGAAGGTGGCCTCCTTGTCAGAAACGGTCAGGTCGCTGTAGGCAAACGTGGTGTAGCTCAGGCCGTAGCCGAAGGGGAACAGGACGGGGACGCCCGCCGTCTCAAAGTAACGGTAGCCCACATACAGGCTCTCGCGGTACTCCACCGTGCGCTCCTTGGCGGGGAAGTAGGGGGCGGTGGGGGTGTCGGAATACTCCAGGGGATAGCTCTCAGACAGCTTGCCGGAGGGGTTCACCTCGCCCATGATGGCCTTCAGCGCGGCGGCCGCACCGGCCTGGCCGCACAGATAGCCGTGAATCAGGGCCTTGCACTCGTTCAGCCAGGGCATTTCCACGGCGGAACCGGCGCTCATCACCGCCACCACGTTGGGGTTCACCTTGCTGACGGCGTGAATCAGGCTGATTTGGCTCTGGGGCAGCCGCATATGGGCGCGGTCCAGGCCCTCGGACTCGGAAATCTCGTCCAGGCCGATGTACAGCAGCACCACGTCCGCCTTCCCGGCCAGCTCCACCGCCTTCTTCTCCATGGCGGGGTCGCCTGCGCCGGTGCGGGGATACCCGGCCTCGAAGCCCACCACGTTCAGGTCGAAGTTGCCGATAACGTCCATGGCGTGGTCCAGCTTGGTGCAGTTCACCACGGAGGAGCCAGCGCCCTGATAGCGGGCCTTCTGGGCAAACTCGCCAATGACGGCCACCTTGGTACCCTTGCTCAGGGGCAGGATGTTCTCCTCATTCTTCAGCAGGACAATGGACTGCTCGCTGGCCTTCTCCGCCATGGCGTGATGGGCCTCCACGTCGAAGCTGGTGCCCTTGACGGCATCGCAGGCGGCGCGGGTGGGCAGGATAACGTCCAGAATCTCGTCCACGCGGGTGTCCACGATGTCCTCAGAGATGCGGCCATCCTTCACGGCCTGAATCAGCTCCTCATCGGAGTCGCCGCCGGTGGTGGGCATTTCCAGGTGGGAACCGGCGCGGACGCCCTCCACATGGTCATTGGATGCGCCCCAGTCGGACACCACGAAGCCGTCAAAGCCCCACTCGTCCCGGAGGATCTCCTGGAGGAGGTGATAGTTCTCGTTGGAGTAGACGCCGTTCACCATGTTGTAGGAGGACATGATGCTCCGGGCCTTGCCTTCCTTCACGGCGATTTCAAAGCCGGTCAGGTAAATCTCCCGCAGGGTGCGCTCGTCCACCACGGAGTCGGAGGCCATCCGGCGCAGCTCGATGTTGTTGGCGGCGAAGTGCTTGGGGCAGGCGGAGATGCCCTTGGACTGAATGCCCCGGATGTAACCGGCGGCCATCTTACCGGCCAGATAGGGATCCTCGCTGAAATACTCAAAGTCACGGCCGCACAGGGGGGAGCGTTTGATGTTCAGGCCGGGGCCAAGGAGGACGGACACGTCCTGCACGGCGGCCTCTTCGCCCAGATACTGACCCATTTCCTCGCCCAGGGCGGGGTCCCAGCTGTTGGCCATAGTGGCGGCGGTGGGGAAGCAGGTGGCGGGGACAGAGCCGTTCAGACCCAGCTGGTCGCCTGCACCCTCCTGCTTGCGGATGCCGTGGGGGCCGTCGGACAGGCTGATGCTGGGGACGCCTGCACTGTCAACAGACCGGGTAGCCCAGAAGTCCCGGCCGGAGAGCAGGTAGCACTTCTGCTCCAGTGTCATTTTGGAGATGATGTCCTGATGTTTCATAATATCTTTCCTTTCCTCTAAAGAATTGCTCAGTTGTATCAGTCGTCCGTTGCAGCTAAGACAACACCGCGCAGCTCGGCTCCGCCGGGCTGCCGGGTCTTGCCTCACCTGGGGGCAGGGTGCCGGTATACCGGCCTCCCCACGGAGGGGGAGGCCGGTTGGGTGGATGCGTTACAAGCCTGAGAGGCAGTCAGAGGGTCAGGCGGCCTTCTTGCGCTTCTTCAGCCAGCGGATGATAACGATGGCTTCGATTGCCACCAGAACCACGACGGCGATAATGTCGATGGTCAGGAACAGCTTGGTCATGCCGCTCATGCCGCCGTCCTCAGTGGCGTTGGTGTAGTAGCCGCTGTTGCCGACCACATACAGGATGTTCTTGCTGGCCTGGCGCAGATCCTGCACGATGGTAGCGCTCAGGTTGGAGAACTCGTTGTCGCCGGTGTTGACGGTGAAGCCCAGCATCAGGTCGTTGCCGTTGCGGACGCAGTGGTCAGCGATCATGTAGCCGTAGCCGCCGTCATAGTCGGTCTCCACGAAGCCCACGAAGCCCCATTCGTCACGGAGCACCGTGTTCAGCAGGTTGCCGTTGGCGCCGCAGGGAACGGTGCCAATCCAGTTGAAGGAGGACATGACGGCCAGGCCGGTGCCCGTATAGTTCTTGACGCAAATCTCGAAGGGCTTCGGGTAAATCTCACGGATGGCCTGCTCGGTGGAGTAGGTCAGCAGAACCGCGCAGCGGTTGGTCTCCTGGTCGTTCAGGGCGAAGTGCTTGATGTAGGCATACACGCCCTTGCTGGCAGCGCCGTTGACCTGGGCCGCGGTGAAGTAGCCGGCCAGCACGCCGTCCTCAGAGTAATACTCGAAGTTACGGCCAGCGAACGCGGAGCGGTGGGTGTTCATGGCGGGGCCATACCAGCCGTAGTTGTCCACTTCGGCATACTCGGTACCCATTGCCTCACCGACCCGGTAGGCCAGCTCGGTGTTCCAGGTCTGAGCCATCTGCACCTCGGTGCCGAAGGCGGTGCCCTGAGCGCCGGTCAGGAAGTTGCTGACACCGGCGGGGCCGTCGCAGTCAGAGGTGGCGACCTTGCCAACAGAGGAGATTTCAGCCGTCTGCCAGCCGCCCAGGCAAACCAGAGTGATCATATCGTCCACGGACATCTGATCCAGCAGGTCGTCCCACTTTTCATCGTCATAGGACAGGCCGGTCAGGTCAGACAGGGTCAGGCCGTTGTCAGCCTCGGTGGTGGGCATTTCGTCGCTGGCATCGTCATAGAGGGTGGAATCGTAGGTGGCGACCATGCTCAGCTCCACAGCGGCGCGGGTCTCGTCGTCCATCTCGTAGTCCTCAGCGGTGGGGGCAGCGGTAGCCTCGTCGTAGTTGGCGAAGCCGTCAGCGCGGGACAGGTAAGTCACGTCGCCAGCGGAGTAATCCTCGAACTGGTTGGTGGCCACAACGCCGTCAGAGGAACGGCCATCCACGCTGTAGTCAATGTCGGCGTCCAGGGTGAAGGAAGCCTCGTCCAGGACGGTGTGGGAGTCGGAGCGAATGGAGATGGTGTAGTCACCGGCCTCCAGGATGTAGCCGCCGTTCTCGGTCTTGATGCACTCGGAGTCATAGGAGGCCAAATCCTCCAGGTTGATGGAGAAGGAGATGGTCTGAGAGGCTCCGGCGTCCAGGCTGTCCGTCTTGGCATACTGCACCAGGTTCACGGAAGCCTTTTCAATGCCGCCGTTGGTGTAGGGCGGGGTGTAGTAGACCTCTACCACGTCCTTGCCTGCCACAGAGCCGGTGTTGGTGACGGTGACATCGAAGGTGATGGTGGTGTCGTCCACCGAGAAGTTCTCAATGACCTGCTCGAAGGTGGTGTAGCTCAGGCCGTAGCCGAAGGAATATTGCACATAGTCGTCATAGTTGATGACACCGTCGTCAGCGGCGGTCTCATAGTACTTGTAGCCGACATAGATGCCTTCCACATAGTCCACGAAGGCCGCGGTGCCCTGATAGGCGCCGTCAGCGGCGGCGTTGGCCTCCTGGAGGTCGGAGATGTTGGTGTAGTTAAAGGCGCCCGCATTGTTCCAGGTGGGGGTAGCGGTCAAATCCTTCACGAAGGTGT
>JAJQFX010000228.1 GCA_021200895.1 Clostridiales bacterium
TTCGCCTTGTCCCTCAATCAGGTGGGCTATCCCGTTAGAGACGATGTGACTTCTCGCTGGTGAGACTGCCGCCCATGGCGGCTGGCGGGGATTGCCGTTCCGCCCTCGCCTACGGCGGGCGGAACGTGCAATTTTATAGTCCAACGGTGGATAACATCTGACTGTACGGCCACCTTATTCTCCTTAGGATGGATTGCGCCTTTAAGTTGATGACATTGCCTTTCAGGGGAGCTATTGATGTAGTGATTACAACAACTTCTTGCCGCCCCTGAAAGGGGAGGGGAACCGGCGATAGCCGGTGGAGGTGTTCCTATGCGAAACGGTTTTCAAAATTGATTTCCGTGCGTTCAGGCCCTGGCACAGAAAACACAAAGGCTTGACAAGCCCCGCCCTCTGTGCTATAGTGATGCTGCTAAAACCTGGTGTGGATTTTTCCGGATTGCACGCTTTTCGCCACACAATTATCCGAATCGGATGATTGTGCGGCTTTTTTGCGTGTTCTGAACCAAAAGGAGATAACTATGAGCAGCAACCAGTTTATGAAGGAGCGGCCTGTTCTGCCGCTGCTGACCTCCATGGCCCTTCCCATGGTGATTTCCATGGCGGTGAATGCCCTGTACAACATCATTGACAGCTACTTTGTGGCCCAAATCAGCGAGGAGGCCCTGACCGCCCTCTCCCTGGTCTACCCGGTGCAGAACCTCATCAATG
Organism: Clostridiales bacterium; assembly: GCA_021200895.1. Lineage (GTDB taxonomy): Bacteria > Bacillota > Clostridia > Oscillospirales > Oscillospiraceae > Onthomonas. The sequence continues at coordinate 712 of JAJQFX010000228.1, forward strand.
CCATCGCCATCGGCTTCGGGGTAGGGGTCAACGCTGTCCTCTCCTTCCACTTGGGGGCGGGGAACAGCCGGAGCGCCAACGTGGGGGCCACCCTGGGGCTGGTCTGCTCCGTCCTCCACGGGGTAGCCGTCACGGCGGCCAGCATTGCGGTGATGCCCTTCTTCCTGGGCTTCTTCACCGAGGATGAGACCGTCCTAGGCTACGGGGTGCAGTATGCCACCATCGCCTTTGCCTTTGGCCTCATCATCATGCTGAACCTGTATTTTGAGAAGGTCTTGCAGGCGGTGGGGCGGATGAAAACCACCATGGTGGCCCTGATGTGCGGCTTCCTCTCCAACATCATCCTGGACCCGCTGCTGATTTGGGGGGTGGGCATCTTCCCCCGGATGGGGGTAGCCGGAGCCGCTCTGGCCACCGGCCTGGGCCAGCTGCTGACGCTGGCGTTTTACCTGGTGGTCTACGCCACCCAGAAGCTCCCCGTGGCGGTGGGCAGGGAGTTTCTGGTGTTTGACCGGAAGACCCTGGGGAAGCTCTACGGCGTGGGCGTCCCCGCCATCCTGAACCAGGCGCTGCCCTCCCTGTTAATTACCGCCCTGAACGGCATCCTGGCCGCTTACTCCCAGGCATATGTGGTGGTGCTGGGGGTGTACTACAAGTTGCAAACCTTCCTGTACCTTCCCGCCAACGGCATCGTTCAGGGGCTGCGCCCCCTCATCGGGTATAACTATGGGGCTGGGGAGTATGGCCGGGTACGCCAGCTGTACCGCACCACGCTCGGCATGAACGGAGCCATCATGGCCCTAGGGACGGTCATCAGCCTGACGGCGGCGGAGCCGCTGATGAGCCTCTTCGCCCAGACGCCGGAGACGGCTGAAATCGGGGCGCGGGCCCTTCACATCATCTGCGCCGGGTTCCTGGCCTCCGCCGTGTCCGTCACCACCTCCGGCGCGCTGGAGGGGCTGGGCAAGGGGGCGGCGTCCCTGGTCATTTCCCTGCTGCGCTATGTGGCGGTGATTTTGCCGGTGGCCTTCCTCCTGTGCCGTCTCTGGGGGTCGGAGGGGGTCTGGCACGCCTTTTGGGTCACAGAGCTGGTGGCGGCTGCTGCGGCGGCGCTGGTGTACCGAAGGACGGTGCGCTTCTGATTTCCCTCTTGCTGAACAGGAGATTTTTGTATATAATAGTAGCCGTAAATCAACTATCCGGAAAGGAGCCTGACAACCGATGCTGATCACACCCAATACGATGCTGCGCGATATTCTGAACGCCGACCCAGAGGTGGAGCAGATCTTCCTGAACCAGGGGATGCACTGCCTGTCCTGCCTGGCCGCCAGTGGCGAAACGCTGGAGCAGGCCTGCAATGTCCACGACCTGGATGTGGACGACTTTGTGGAGGAGCTGAACAGCTTCATCAACCGCAATTAAGGAACCTTTGAACACTGAACCAGAAAGAATGTGATGCAACATGAAGGATGTTTCCCCCATCACCGCCGACCTGCTGGGCCGGCTGGAGCGGGGCTATGACAGCGACCCGCAGCTGAACGTCTTCTCCAACGCCCTGTCCGATACCACCCTGACCAGCGCCGCCTTCGTGCCATCCGCCGCCGCCAGGCTGCGGATGGACTTCTCCGTGGAGGTACCCACCACTGGCATCACCAACCAGAAGCAGAGCGGCCGCTGCTGGATGTTCTCCGCCATGAACCTGGTGCGGGAGCGGGTGGTGCAGAGGTGCAACCTGGAGGACTTTGCCATCTCCGGCGCGTATCTGGCCTTCTATGACAAGTTGGAGAAGTGCAATAACTTCTTTGAAAGCGTGCTGCACTACGCCGACCTGCCCCTGGACGCCAGGGAAAACGTCACCCTTATGCGCCGCTGCCTGACGGACGGCGGCCAGTGGGATATGGCGGTGAGCCTGATGAAGAAGTACGGCGTGGTGCCCTCCTGGGTCATGCCGGAGACGGTTCACTCCAGCGGCACGGCGGAGTGGAACGACGTGCTGTGCCACAAGCTGCGGGAGGACGCCCTGGAGCTGCGCCGCCTCCACGAGGTGGGGCAGGATACAGCAGCGCGCCGGGAGGAAATGCTCCAGGAGCTGTACAACGCCCTGTGCATCCTCTATGGCCGCCCGCCGAAAACCTTCGACTTCGTCTATACGGACAAGGACAAGCAGTATCACTGCCACCCCAATATGACCCCCAAGACCTTCTTTGAGGCATTCGTGGGGGACGATTTGGACGAGTATGTGAACATTGTCTGCGGGCCTGACCACCCCTATCACCGCACCTATTCCCAGCCCTTCATGGGCAACGTGGTGGAGGACGACATCGTCTACCTCAACGTGACCATGGACGAGCTGGAGGCCCTGGCCATCGCCCAGCTGAAAAGCGGCGAGGGCGTCCCCTTCGCCTGCGACTGCCACCCCTTCCGGGAGCGGGCGGCGGGCTACTGGGACCAGGACTCCTTCCAGTACGGCCCGGTGCTGGGCGGTCTGACCTTCGGCATGACCGCCGCGGAGCGGCTGCAAACCAGGGACTCCACCATGAACCACGCCATGTTCCTTTGCGGCGTCAACCTGACGGAGGACGGCGCCCCCGACCGCTGGAAAATCGAGAACAGCTGGGGGGAGGCCAACGGCCAGAAGGGCTACTACGTTTGCAGCGAGAAGTGGTTCCGGGCCTACACCATGCAGGTCATCGTCCGCAAGTCCCTGCTGACGGAGGCGCAGCGGGCCATGCTGCCCCAGCCGCCCATTCCCACCCCGTATTGGGATACGCTGGCCTGAGGGGCATCGCCCCTTGTCCTTTACCCTGCCGACGGCAGCGCCGTCGGCAGGGTTTTGTTGTCTCTGTGTTGCAAAAATGTGACAAATTTGCGAATTTTTCACAAGCAGGTTGCAATTCCCGCCGTTTCTGGTATACTGGATTGGGCGTATTTTCGTCCTGTTCATTTCACGACCAAACGAGGAGGCTCGACCATGAGCTTATATGAAGTCATCGCATCCCGCAACGCCTCCGGCCTGGAGCGCACCGCCGTCTGCCAAATGCGGAAGGACGGCGTCACCCTCCGCACGCTGACCTATCGCCAGCTCTTCGAGGGCATCGAGCGCTACTATCAGGTGCTGCTCCAGGCGGGCTATCAGCCCGGCGACCGCATCGGCATCTGCGGAGCCGCCTGCCCGGAGTGGCACATGGCCTTTTACGCCATCTCCCGGCTGGGCTGCACCTGCGCCGCCCTGGATCATTCCTACGCCCACGAGGAGATGGTACATATCGCCAAAAAGGCCCGGCTGCGGGGGCTTTACCTGACCGACACCACCGCCGCCGTACTGGACGACCCCATGGAGGGGGTGAACCTGTACCGGCTGGAGGACGGCAGTCAGACCCAGTCCGTCCCCCGCGTGGGGGAGACGGAGTTTGCCAACCCGGAGGCGGCGGTGCTGATTTTTTCCTCCGGCACCACCTCCACCGCCGCAGGCATCCTCCACTCGGAGGAGAGCGCCATCCGCTCCATCGAGATGATCCTCCACTGCAACTATGTGGACAATGACCGCCAGCGGTTCATGGCCTTCCTGCCCAACTCCCACATCTACGGGCTGTACGCCCAGTGCATCGCCCCCGCCCTCCATCAGAGCAGCGTCTGCTACATGGAGGAGCTCAGCGCCGCCTGCATCATGGGGGCCTTCGGGGCCTACCACCCCACCATTTACTGCGGCGTACCCAAGGTGTACGAGCTGCTGTACGGCTCCATTCAGCAGAAGATTCAGGCCAGCCGGGCGGCCTCCTTCCTGGTGCGCACCCTCCATCCCCTGTGCCTGGCTGTCCGCAAGCGCTGGGGACTGAACCCCGGCAAGGTGCTGTTTTCCTCTATCAACCGGGGCATCGGCGGCAGCGCGGACGTCCTGGTGTGCGGCGGCGCGCCCATGCGCCCGGAGGTGGCGGACTTCTTCTTCGGGGCGGGGTTCCGGGTGCTCATCACCTACGGGGCCACCGAGACCAGCATCCCCACCCTGGGAAACTACGGGAAGCGCCTGACCACCGACAGCTGCGGCAGGCCCTACCCCGGCGTGGAGATGAAGCTCTCCGAGGACGGGGAGCTGCTGCTGAAGAACCCCTCCCTGATGCTGGGCTACTTTGACGACCCGGAGCGGACGGCGGAGGCCTACACCCCGGATGGCTGGTTCCGCACCGGCGACCTGGCCAGCCTGGACGAACGGGGCAACGTCCACATCAACGGCCGCTGCAAGGAGAACATCGTCCTGTCCACTGGCAAGAAGGTGGCCCCGGACGACATCGAGGCCAACTACGCCGGTCTCCCCGGGGTGAAGGACTTCACCGCCTGCGGCATCCCCTGCGGCGAGGGCGGCAGCTATGACGAGGTGCATTGCTTCGTGGTGCAGGAGGAGCAGGCGGAGACGGAGGCGGTGGAGGCCGCCTTCCGCAGCCGCAGCGCGGAAAGCCCCCAGAACATGAAGCTCCACGGCATCCACTTCGTTCCCCGCATCCCCCGCACCGCTCTGGGCAAGCCCAAGCGCTATCAGCTGCGGAAGCTGCTGGAGGCGAAGCGCTCCTCTGTGGAGGAGGCCCTGGCCGACGCCCCCCGGCTCAGCACCGTGGAGGAGAAGGTAGCCTATGTGGTGCGGCAGGTCACCGGCCAGGATGCGTTTACGCCGGAGAGCCGGCTGCGTCAGGATCTGGCGCTGGATTCCCTCTCCGCGGTGGAACTGTGCGTCCATCTGGAGAAGCTGACCGGCGTGCGCATCGATGATATGCTGCACCAGGACGCCACCGTGGGCGACCTCCTAAGCTGGTGCAGCCACCCGGAGACGGTGGTGCGGAAGAAGCTGATCCAGTACCCCCTGACCCGGAAGAATATCGACTACACGCTGATGAACATCGCTTGGCTCCTGATCCGCACCTTCTACAGGGTCACTGTCCGGGGGGCGAACCTGTTGCCTACCGACACGGGCTACATCATCTGCGCCAACCACGTCTCCAACTTTGATTACCTCTACCTGACCCTGACCTTCCGCAAGGAGCGGCTGAGCAAGCTGTGCTGCATGGCGAAGCAGGAGCTGTTCCAGGGCTCCTGGCTGAACCGGCTGCTGTGCCGGGTGGGGGGCATGGTGCCCATCGACAGGACTGGAGCCGTGGGGGACAGTATGCACGCCCTGGCTGACCGCCTGAGGGAGAAGTGGGGCGTTCTGGCCTTCCCGGAGGGCACCCGCAGCAAGGACGGCCGCCTGGCCGCCTTCAAGAAGGGGCCCGCCATGCTGGCGGTGCAGACCGGCGTCCCCATCGTCCCCGTCTGCATCAAGGGGGGCTTTGAGATTTTCCCCAAGGGGCACAAGCTGCCCAACCTGTTCAACTTCAAGACCGGCCACCGGTACCGGGTGCAGGTGCTCTACGGAGCGCCCATCGACCCCGCCGGGAAAACCCCGGAGGCCCTGACCGCCCTGGTGCGGCAGGCCGTGGCCGAACTGGAGGCCAGCGCGTAAGCGGCGCTGGCTGACAACAACGTACCCCCACCCGGAGCATAGTCTGTTCCGGGCGGGGGTGCGTTTGGTTCAGGGCAATGTCATCAACTTAAAGATGCAATCTATCCTGGGTCAAGGAGAATCACGCAGCCGTACAGTCAGATTTCATCGACCAGAGGGCAACAAAATTGCCGCCCCAGCCGCCATGGGCGGCAGTCTCAGCAGGTATCAAGTCACATCGTCTGTTGC
>JAJQFX010000284.1 GCA_021200895.1 Clostridiales bacterium
TTTCTCGGCGGAGCGAGAAAGGGGGCCCGCCGGGAGGGCAAACGCCTTATTGCCTTATGGTATCCTTGCCCAAGGGGTGCAAAACCCTTAAATTGATGACATTGCCCTGAACGGGGAGGGGGCGACGACAGCCTGAGGGGCTCTTTGGTACATTTAACCGGAAGCCTGATTTCCGTGTGTTTTCTCCGCTTCCTGTTGCTTTTTCGCTCCATTCGCGCTAAAATAGGGGTAACATGGGGTGTGGTCAAGCCCCGCAGCCGACTTGAGCGAAAAGGAGCAGCTTATGCGCATTCTGATTGTGGAAGATGAAAAACGTCTGGCCCAGACCCTGGGGGACCTGATGGAGGCCCATCACTTCACCGCCGACCTCTGCCATGACGGGGAGACGGGGCTGGATAACGCCCCGTCCGGCATCTACGACGCCATCATCCTGGATGTCATGCTGCCGGGGATGGACGGCTTCACCGTGGTGCGGCGGCTCCGCCAGGCGGGAAACCGCACCCCGGTGCTGATGCTCACCGCCCGGACGGAGGTGACTGACCGGGTCTCCGGTCTGGACTGCGGCGCGGATTACTACCTGACCAAGCCCTTCGACTCCGAGGAGCTGATGGCCTGCCTCCGGGCCATCACCCGCCGCAAAACCGACGGCGGCGACAGCAACGTCCTCATCTACGGCGACCTGCGGCTGGAGCTGGCCTCCTGCCTGCTGGTGTGCGGGGAGCGGTCTGTGCGCCTGAGCCGGAAGGAATTTGAAATCATGGGCAAGCTGATGTCCAACGGGGACTGGGTAGTGACCAAGGAATCCCTGCTCCTGTCCGTCTGGGGCTACGAGTCCAACGCGGAGGACAACAACGTGGAGGTCTACATCTCCTTCCTGCGGAAGAAGCTGGCCCATTTGAAGAGCAACGTCTCCATCAAGACCCTGCGGATGCTGGGGTACCACTTGGAAGTGAAGCCATGAACGTGATCCGGAAGCTGCGATGGAAGTTCGTGCTGATCAATATGCTGATCGTCACGGCGATGCTGGTGTTTATCAGCACGTTTTTCATCGTCTCCGTCTCTGACAGCCTGCGGGAGGACAGCATTGACCTCCTGAATCAGGTCATCCTGCAGGACGGGATGCCCATGTTTTCCATCGGAAAGAATCAGGAGCAGGAGGGCGGCGGCCAGTTCTTTGACGAAGGGAACGGCGTCTCCCTGCCCTATTTCACCGTGTCCGTTCTGATGACAGGACAGGCCGTGGTGGTCACCAATCAGTTCTATGACCTGGATGAGGACACCATCGAGACGGTGGTCAGCCTGTGCCTGGAGCAGGAGGAGACTTCCGGCGTGCTGGAGGACTATCACCTCCGCTACCTCCGCTCTTCCACCGTCTCCGGCTGGCGGCTGGCCTTTGCCGACATCAGCCAGGAGGAGAGCACCATTCGCAGCGTGGTGCAGAATACCATGCTCATGTCCTTGGCCGCCTTCGCCGCCTTCTTCCTCATCAGCATCCTGCTGGCCCGGTGGGCGGTGCATCCGGTGGAGCAGAGCTGGCAGCAGCAGCGGCAGTTCGTGGCCGATGCCAGCCATGAGCTGAAGACCCCCCTGACGGTGGTGCTGTCCAGCGCCGACATGATGGAAAAGCACGGCGCCACCATGACGGACAAGGAGCGGCGCTGGCTGGAGAACATTCAGGCCAGTTCCCTCCAGATGAAGGAGCTGGTGGAGGAGCTGCTGGTGCTGGCCCGCAGCGACGCCGACGAGTCCAGGGCCAACCCCCATACGCTGCTGAACCTCAGCGACCTGACGGAGGACACCCTGCTCCAGTTTGAGGCCGCCCTGTTCGAGAGCGGCCACCTGCTGGAGGCGGAGGTGGCCCCTGACCTGTATGTCTCCGGCGATGGGGGCAAGCTGAAACGGCTGCTGGAGATTTTGCTGGACAACGCCCGGAAGTACGCCGCCCAGGACAGCACCGTCCAGGTGTTCCTGGCCCCGGAGGGGGCCAAGCGGGTGCGGCTGGAGGTGCGCAATCAGGGGGAGCCCATCCCCGCCGACCAGCTGGAGCGGATTTTTGAGCGCTTTTACCGGGCCGACCAGGCCCGCACCAGCGAGGGCTTCGGCCTGGGCCTGCCCATCGCCCGCACCATCGCCCAGGAGCACGGCGGCAAAATCTGGGCCGCCTCCAACGACGCGGAGGGCACCCGGTTCTTCGTCAGCCTGCCCAGGGCCAAGGCCCCCGCGGCGGAGCGGGGGACGTAGGGGTGGCGCTGCCGCCGGTATAGCGCGTTTTAGTCAAAAAAGCAATGGATGATTACGCCTGTTAATGAAAGGCAAAGACCTTGCCGCACAGTCAGATATTATCCATCGTTGGATGATAAAATTGCACGTTCCGCCCGCCAACGGCAGGGTGGAACGGCAATCCCTGCCAGCCGCCATGGGCGGCAGTCTCACCAGTGAGAAGTCACATCGTCTGTTGCCTGACAGACCACCTGATTGAGGGACAAGGCGCTAGCCGGTTGCCTGATACGGGGAGATTCTTAAGAGGGGGGCCACAGGGCCCCCTCTTGAGCCGCCCTCTTTTGCTGCTTTTCTCGGCGGAGCGAGAAAAGCAGGCCCCCGCTTCCCTGGCAAGGGAAGGCCGGACAAATCCTTTATAACGAACTTTTCCTAAGAAACGCGGGGCCTTAAATTGATAACATTATCATCTCCCCACCCCAACGCACAACCCACAAAGAAATGAGGACAGATCCTATGGCTCAGCCCAACGATACCCTGCAAACTCTTTCCCTGCCCATCGTCGCCACGGAACGGGCGCTTCAGGTGGAGCTTGTCTCCCCCGCGCCGGGGGAGGCCCTCCGCCTGACCCTCCGCTGCACCGGCGGCAGCTTCCCGGAAGGGGGGACGCACTACCTCCGCCTGTCCAACCAGGGGGAGACGGCCCACTGGTACGCCCCCGCATCGGTGGAGGGGAACCGGCTCACCGCCGACCTGACCGGCGTCGCGGCCCTGTTCGCCGGGCAGGAGGAGCCCGCCCAGCTGACCGTGTCCCTCGCCCACACCAGGGGGAAGGGGCTGGTCATCTGCCCTCTGCGGGGCGGGCAGTTCCGCCCTGTGCTGGATAAGGGCAGCAGCTGCCCCTACCTGATGGACAACCGGGCAGTCTGGGGCGGGCCGGTAGCCGCCTTCCCACTGGAGGGGGTGGACTATGTGGCGCTGCCCCACTTCGTCCGCGGGAAGCAGCGGCGGGTGAATCTGGTGCTGGACGCCTACCCCCAGAGCCTGCGCTACTGGAGCCAGCTCCGCTATGGCATCGACTGGATGGAGCTGCGGGGCGGCCGGTTCCTGCTGTCCGTCATCGCGCCGGAGGGCGCGCCGGTGCTGCGGGGCATCTCCATCCACCGGGCCTCCGGCAGCGAGGCGGGGGAGACCGTTTACCCCGTACAGGCGGGCCGCGCCTTGTTTGTGCAGAAGGAAAACCCCCAGCTTATAGGCCGCATCCTGGAGCCGTGCTGGGCGGAGGTGCCCCTGCCCACCCTGCCGTCGGACGGGGAACTGTGGCGCATCTCCGGCGTGTATGACGGCGGGGACGGAAGGGTGTACCACGTCCCCCTGTGCATCGTGGATGAGGACAGCCACCAGCGCATGGGCAACCTGGCCAACAGCCTGAGCCTGACCCCCGGGCCGCTGTGCTGCGGCCTGCAAATCACCGGTCTGGGCAGCCCTATGCTGTCCGTCAGCGACCAGCCTCCCTACCTGTGCCAGCAGGCGGAGGCGGACACCCTGGAGGAGGCCCTGGCGCGGGAGCTGCTCCTGCCCATGGGCAACTTGTTCCTCCGGGACAGAGGGGGCGCGGACTGGAAGTGGCGCTTTTCCGTGGCCAACCTGCCTTTGGACGGGGACACCGAACTTATCATGCTGGCGGTGCGGAAGGACGGCACGCTGCTCTTCCCCGTCTCCGTAGTGGACGGGACGGGGGCGGACAAGGTGCTGGAGGCGGACTTCTCCGCCCTGCCCGGCCTGGTGGACAACACCCTCCCCACCCAATGGCGGCTGCGGCTGGCCATCCGCCGGGGCAAAGCCTTCGGCAACGTGGGCCTGCGCATCGCCGCCCGGACAGTGCGCACCGGCATCAACACGGAGGAAAAGTGGCGCAGCCGCTTCTTCACCTACGGCGCGCCCTTCGGGGCCTGCCAGATGATGGGGCAGACCCTGGAGGCCCTGGTCTGCTGCCCCCAGAACGGAGACTGCTCCCTCTCCCTGGGAGACCAAATGCGCCGCTATGAACGGCAGATGGTCTGCCGGGCGGAGGTACACAAGCTGCGGGGCACCCGGCTGAAACTGCGGGTGCAGTGCCCCAACTTGGCGCCGGGGACGTGGGACTCCTTCGCCCTGGTCTACCGCTACAAGCAGGAGGAGGCCCGGCAGGTGTACTTCTTCCCCGCCAAGCGCGTCAGGAAGGGGAGGGAGTACACCGAGCTGACGGCGGACTTCGACCTGTCCCAGCTGGAGTTCGCCCCCCTGTACTGGGACATCCGCACCGTGTTCCACGGCCGGGACGGGGTGGCCTACACCGCCCGCATCAATCCCCAGCTGGCGAAGGAGCAGCGCTGGTGCAAGACCGAGGACAGCCCCCTGTACCGGCTGGAGGGGCAGGTGCGCCGGGTCACTGACCGCATCAGCGCCCAGGTGGAGCGGCTGTTCCACTCCAGCAGCTACCGCCAGGGGGAGGACATGAGCGTCTCCTTGTACAAGACGCTGGACAAGAGCTATGCCCTGGTCTGCCAGGCCTACAGCCCCTACTGCGGCTTCCTGTTCCGGGTGAAGGAGCGGCTTGCCCTGGTGCTGAGCAAGGTGTTCCGCCGCCGCCTGGCCCATAAGCACATCTTCCTGTGCTATGAGAAGTACGGCAGCATGGCCCAGGACAACGGCTTCTACTTCTTCCGGTACTGCATGGAAAACGGCATGGAGGAGAAGATGCACCGGAACATCTACTTCATCATCGACAAAGCCCAGCCCGACTACTGGGAGCGGCTCCTGCCCTACAAGGACCATGTCATTCAGTTTATGAGCCTGAAGCATATGGTCTATATCCTGGCGGCCCGGCTGCTGATCTCCAGCGACTCCAAGGCCCACGCCTACGCCTGGCGGGCCAAGGAGAGCATCATCCTCCCCCGCATCAACCATGGGAAGAAGCTGGTGTTCCTCCAGCACGGGGTCATCGCCCTGAAAAAGGTGAACTTCTTCTGGCAGAGCTCCAACTCCGCCGACCTGTTCATCACCTCCAACCAGCGGGAGTACGGCATCATCTGCCAGTACCAGGGCTACCCGCCGGAGAACGTGGTCATCACCGGCCTGGCCCGGTGGGACGTGCTGGAGGACAAGCCCATCCCGGAAAAGCACATCCTCCTGATGCCCACCTGGCGGAACTGGCTGGAGGAGGTCACGGACGAGGCCTTCGTGGCCAGCGACTACTATAAGAACTATATGGCCCTCATCAACGACCCCCGGCTGGAAGCCCTGCTGGAGCGGTACGACCTGTATCTGGACTTCTATATCCACCCGAAATTCCGGGAGTATATGGCCCAGTTCTCCATCAGCGGCAACCCGCGGGTGAAAATGATACCCTTCGGCTCTGCGCCGCTGAACCAGCTGATGATGGAGTGCCGGATGCTGGTGACGGACTACTCCAGCGTGTGCTGGGACGTGTACTATCAGAAGAAACCGGTGCTGTTCTACCAGTTCGACGTGGAGCAGTACAACGAGACCACCGGCTCCTATATCGACCTGAACACCGAGCTGTTTGGCGACCAGGTGCTGACCCCGGAGGCCCTGCTGGAAAAGCTGGAGGAGTACGCCAAAAGCGGCTTCGCGCTGCCGGAGCGGTACGCCGCCATGCAGCCCAGTATGTATGAGTATGTGGACAGAAACAACAGCCAGCGCATCTGTGAGGAAATCATGAAGCGGGGCTGGTGACGGACAGAAAGGGCGGGCAACATGACGCAGCACAACCGAACTCCAGAGCCGCTGACCTCCAAGGCGCTGCCCGTCCGCACCCTGGGCGGGGAGCATTGGATGTGGCAGTTCTGCCTTCTGGGGCTGTTCCTCAGCGGGGCAGAGACGCTGACCCTGGAGGGGGAGAGCGCCGGGCGGCATCTGACCTTCCCGGTGTGGCTGCTGGCCTGCGGGGAGGCGGGCAGCCAGATGGAGGCGGACTTCTCCTCCGCAGCGGAGAAGGCGGAGAACACCCTCCTGACCCAGTGGACGCTGACCCTGACGGTGGAGGACGGGGCCATGCGCTTCCAGGCCCCGCTGCGGCTGGCGCCC
>JAJQFX010000215.1 GCA_021200895.1 Clostridiales bacterium
CTGTTTCTGTTGGTAAAGTTAGATTATACTCACACATTTTATTCTGATAAATATGTTGATCTCCTAACAAAGCCGGATCGTCATAACAATAAGGAAGCCCTTGCTTTTTGCGTCTTACATTATCCATAATCATGTCTCCTATAGTAAATTCCGATTTATTGCTTTGCTTCTGACGTATATTATAGCATCCCTCACACTGTTTTGCTACCGCTCTTCCTGTGGCAGGTACATATTTTTTTGCAAAAATTATTAGGTACCTATTGACTTTTGGCGTTCGCCGGCATAAACTATAGGTACCAATGGATTTTGCCCATCCGGGCAGCCGGATTCAGAGGAGGGATTTGGATGAATCAACAGGAGCAGACCACTGAGCTGCTCTTTCTGCTCCGGCGGTGCGGCCACCGGCTCCACGGCAAGCGGGGCGGCGGCAGGGTCAGCCAGCAGCGTGTGCTGCGGATTTTGACCAAGTATGGGGAGCAGACTCAGCACCAGCTTCAGGAGCGGATGGGGGTGCAGCAGGGCTCCCTCAGCGAGCTGGTAAAGAAGCTGGAGACCAAAGGGCTGGTGACGCGCACCAGAGCGCCCCAGGACCGGCGGCAGGTGCTGATACGCCTGACCGACGCAGGCCGGGCGGAGAGTGACGCGCAATACCAGCACTTTTTAGAGCGCAACGAGGCGCTGTTTGCCCCTCTGACCCAGGAGGAGCAGGCGGCGCTGCGGCAGATGCTGACCCGCCTCCTCCAGGCCTGGGAGGAGCAGGATGGGGAAGCACAACCCCGACAAGGCGAACAGGAGGCTTGTCACTGACCATGAAGCGTGTATTATCCTATTTAAAACCGTATTTGATTTACTGCCTGCTGGCGCAGCTGTTCATGGTGGGCGAGGTGTCCATGGATTTGATTCAGCCCACCATGATGAGTACCATCGTGGACGAGGGCGTGCTTGGGCTGTCCTCCGGCGGCGTGGGGGATTTGAACCTGGTGCTGACCCAGGGGCTGCAAATGATCCTCTGCGTGGTGCTGGGGGGAACCTTTGGCATATTGGCGGGGCTGTTCAGCAACCTGGCCAGCCAGAACTTTTCCAACGATGTGCGGAAGGACTGCTTCCGCAAGGTGATGCACCTGTCCTTCTCCCAGACTGACCAGTTCTCCACCGGCTCGCTGGTGACCCGCATCACCAACGACGTGACCCAGGTGCAGAACATCGTCCCCTCCCTCACCCGGGGCGGGGTGCGGGCGCTGGTGTTCTTCATCGGCGGCATCTACTGTATGCTGCGCCTCAGCGTCAGCTTCGGCGTGGTGATTGCCTGCGCCCTGCCCTTCATCATCGCAACGGCGGTCTACTTCCTGTATAAGGCCACCCCTATCTTCACCCAGCTGCAAAAGAAGCTGGACAAGGTGAACAGTATCATGCAGGAGAACGTCTCCGGCGCACGGGTAGTGAAAGCCTACGTCCAGGAGCGCCGGGAGGAGAAGCGGTTCGGCCAGGCCAATCAGGAGCTGGTGGACACCCAGCTGAAAGCGCTGGTGTTTTTCGCCTGTATGTCCCCCATTATGAACATCGTGATGAATATCGCCGTGGTGGCCATCATCTATGTGGGCGGCATCCAGGTGCAGGCAGGCTCCACCACGCCGGGCAACGTCATGGCAGCCATCACCTATTCCTCCCAGATTTTGAACAGCATTACCTCCATGGCCATGATTTTCCAGAACCTGACCCGGGGCACAGCCTCCGCCAAACGGCTGGAGGAGGTGCTGGACGTGGAGCCGGTGATTCAGGACGGCCAGGGAGCGGAGCCCACAGCCCCCGGCCAGGTGGAGTTCCGCAACGTATCCTTCGCCTACTCCGGCGCAGGGGATACCGTGCTCCACGACATCAACCTGACCATTCACCCCGGGGAGACCCTGGGCATCATGGGGGCCACCGGCAGCGGCAAGTCCAGCCTGGTGAACCTGATTCCCCGGTTCTACGACCCCACTGAGGGCACCGTACTGGTGGACGGCGTGGACGTGAAGGACTACCCCCTCTCTAACCTTCGGGATAAAATCTCCATCGCGCTGCAAAAGAGCGAGCTGTTCCGGGGCACCATTGGGGACAATATCGCCATCGGCCGCCCGGAGGCCGGGCAGGAGGAACTGGAGGCCGCGGTGGACACCGCCCAGGCCACCGAGTTCATCCGCCAGAAGGCCCACGGCTTTGACACCCCCGTGGCGGAGAAGGGCATGAGCCTGTCCGGCGGGCAGAAGCAGCGCATCGCCATCAGCCGCGCCGTGCTGAAGGGGGCGGAGATTTTGATTTTTGACGACTCCACCAGCGCGCTGGATTTGAAAACGGAGGCCGACCTGTACACCGCCCTCCGGCGGGACGCTCCCAACGTCACCAAAATCATCATCGCCCAGCGGGTGGCCTCCGTGAAAGGGGCGAACCGCATCGCCATCCTGGAGGGCGGCACCATCATTGCCTGCGCCCCCCACGAGGAGCTGCTGCGCACCTGCCCGGTGTATCAGGACATCTACAATTCCCAGCTGAAAGGAAGTGAGCAGCATGGCTGATACGAAATCTCCCCCGGTGGTGAACCTCCGGGGCGGCCCCGGCAGAGGGGCAAATTTCGCCGCGGAAAAGCCCAAAGAGGGGCGCAAGACCCTGCTCCGCCTGGTTTCGCTGTTCCGGCAGGAGCGGGGACTGGTGGCCGGGCTGCTGACGGTGGTGGTGATCGGCTGCGTCGGCTCCGTGGCCGCGCCGGGCTTTCAGGCTTCCGCCATTGACTGCATCTCCGCCGGAGCATACCAGACCCTGACCCGGTATCTGGTGCTGATGCTGGCGGCCTATCTGGTGTACGGCCTGTGCAGCCTGCTCCAGGGGCTGGTGGCCGCTCATCTGAGCCAGCACATCGTGGGGAGGATGCGCAACGACCTGTTCCGAAAGGTGGTCAACCTGCCCATCAAATACCTGGACACCCACTCCCACGGCGACATTATGAGCCGCATGACCAACGACGTGGAGAACATCTCCAACATCATCGCCCAGTCCCTCAGCTCCCTGGTGTCCGGCGTGCTGACCATTGCGGGTACCATCTTTATGATGGTGTACTACTGCTGGCAGCTGGCCATCCTCAGCTGCCTGACGGTGGTGGTCTCGGTGCTCATCACCACCGCCATCTCCAGGGCCATGCGGAAGCTGTTCCGCCGCCGCCAGAGCCTGCTGGGCGACCTGAACGGCACTGTGGAGGAGAAGGTCATCGGCTACCGCACCGTCACCGCCTACAACCAGCAGGAGGCCACCATCCGGGAGTTTGAGGCCATCTCTGACGACCTGAAGCGCACCGGCATCCGCGCCGAGGTCATCGGCTCCTCCATGGGGCCGCTGATGAACGTGGTCAGCAACGTGGCCTTCGTCATCGTGGCCGTGTGCGGCGGCTACTTCGCCATCCACGGCATCATCTCCGTGGGAGTGATTTCCGCCTTCATCGTCTACGCCAAGCAGTTCTCCCGCCCCATCAATGAACTGGCCAACCTGTACGCCCAAATCGAGACGGCCATCGCCGGTGCGGAGCGGGTCTTTGCCATCATGGACGAGGCAGAGGAGGACAAGAGCGGCCAGGGGGATATGGAGCAAGCCAAAGGCGTCGTCACCTTCCGGAACGTGGACTTTTCCTATGTCCCCGGCAAGCAGGTGCTGTACGGCTTCAACCTGGAGGTGCAGGCCGGGCAGAAGGTGGCGCTGGTGGGGGCCACCGGCAGCGGCAAGACCACGGTGGTCAACCTGCTGATGCGGTTCTACGACGTGGACGCAGGAGAAATCCTCATCGACGGCGTCAACATCAAGGACATCTCCGCTGACGAGCTGCGGCGCAGCACCGCCATTGTGTTACAGGACACGGTGCTGTTCTCCGACACCATCCGGGGCAACCTGAAATATTCCAACCCCGACGCCACCCAGGAGGAACTGGATCACGCGGCGGCCATGTCCGGCTGTACCAGCCTGATACGCCGCCTGCCGGAGGGGTACGACACCCAGCTTTCCGAGGGGGGCAGTAACCTGTCCCAGGGGCAGCGGCAGCTGCTGTCCATCTGCCGGGCGTTCCTGGCCAGCCCCAGAATTTTGATTCTGGACGAAGCCACCTCCAGCGTGGACACCCGCACTGAGAAGCGGATTCAGGACGCCATGGTGAACCTGATGAAGGACCGCACCAGCCTCATCATTGCCCACCGGCTCAGCACCATTCAGGACGCCGACCTCATCGTCGTCATGGATCAGGGGCGCATCGTGGAAACCGGTCAGCATGAGGCGCTGCTGGCCCGGAAGGGGCGCTACTACGACCTCTATATGACCCAGTTCGCCGGGAACCAGATTTAAGGGCCGAAAAATTTTATTTACAAACTGTTAATCCTGTAGTCGCATTTTCCCCGCCCTTTTGCGCTATACTGATAGTGTGAAAGCATCAGGGAAACTCTGCCCCGGCCCCGCCGGGAGACGAAAGAAGGAGCCTCTATGTATCAGGATTACGATTATAACAACTATTCCTACCTCAGCCCGGAGGAGCGGGCGGCGGCGAAACGGAATTACTTCTCCCGCACCTATCAGACCATGGCCTTTGGCCTGCTCATCACCTTCGCCACGGCGCTGGTGACGGCCATGTACTTCCCCTGGATTTCCTATAATATGGGGGCGGTGTTGCTGCTGTGCGTGGCCCAGCTGGTGCTGGTGGTGGCCCTGAACCGGGCCATCGCCACCGCCGGATACGGCCAGGTCATCGCCATGTTCGCCGGGTACGCCTGCCTCACCGGCGTCACCTTCGGCAGCCTGTTCCTGGTGTTCGACATTGCCACCATCTTCCAGTGCTTCCTGGCCACGGCGGCGGCCTTCGGGGGCATGGCGATTTTTGGCGCGGTGACGAAGCGGGATTTGTCCCCCTGGATCAGCAGCCTGATGGGGACGCTGATCGGGGTGCTGGTGCTGGCTGTGGTCAACATTTTCCTCCGTGCGCCCATGCTGGACTCCCTCATCTGCGCGGTGGGCGTGGTGCTGTTCATGGGCATGACCGCCTATGACAGCCAGAAGCTGGGCCAGATGTTTGACCAGACCGGCGGAGGCGAGCTGGCCGAACGGTACAGCGTCTACGCCGCCTTGCAGCTGTATCTGGACTTTATCAACCTCTTCCTGTACCTGCTGCGGCTGATGAGCCGGAGCCGCCGGGATTGACGCATCGGCGTTTTCCCCTGTCATAGTGATAAACCGGCATGGCCGCCGCTGCGCCGCCGCCGGGAAAGATAAGGAGTTATCAACAATGAAAATTAGCGAAGTCATTGCGCGGGTCATCGCCTATCACCCGCCGATGGACAGCACCTTCCCCACCACCGACGTGGTGAAGTACGGCGACCCGGAGCAGGAGTGTACCGGCATTGTGGTGACCTGCTTCGCCTCCGTCAACGTCATTCGCCGGGCGGCGGAGCTGGGGGCCAACCTAATCATCGCCCACGAGCCGCTGTTCTGGAGCCATGAGGACACCACCGCCTACCTGGCCGACAGCCAAATCTTCCAGGAGAAGCGCCAGCTTCTGGAGGACGGGGGCATCGTGGTCTGGCGGGACCACGACCACATCCATGGCGGCAGCCCCATCGACCCGCCTCTGGACGGCATCTACTACGGCATTATGAAGGAACTGGGCTGGGAACAATACCTGATCGGCTCGGAAAAGAAGCCCCTGCTGTTCCAGCTGCCGGAGACAGACGCCACCGAACTGGGCCTGTACCTGAAGGAGAAGCTGAACCTGAACGGCATCCGCATCTCCGGCGACCCCCACGCCAAAGTGTCCAAGGTGTTCCTGTGGGAGCATATCGGGGAGCAGGACCGCCGGGCCACCGCCAAGCTGCTGAAGGTGGACGAGGAGGACATCGACGCCATCATCCCCCTGGAGGTCATTGACTGGACGGTGTGCGCCTATATCCGGGACGCCAGCCAGCTGGGCCATCCCAAAATCGTCTACAACATCGGCCACTTCAACTTTGAGGAAATCGGCATGAAGTACATGGTGCGGTACCTGCCCCAGCTGGTGGGGGATGTGCCGGTACACTTCGTCCAGTCCGGAGACGCCTTCGACTTTATCCTGTGAGATTATCCTGGAAAGCAAACGCCCGCCTGCGCGTGATGGTCACGCGCAGGCGGGCATTTTTTGTTGGGGAAGGGGTTGCCAATGGGGCGTTCCTTAGGTAAAGAATGATAAAGGAAAAACGTTTTGCCCTCCCGGCGGGCCCCATTTCTTGTCCCGCCAAGAAATGGGGGAAAGAAGGCGGCT
>JAJQFX010000133.1 GCA_021200895.1 Clostridiales bacterium
GGCGAGGCCCCGAAGCCCCTCCCTGAGCCGCCTTCTTTCCCCTATTTCTTGGCGGAGCAAGAAATAGGGCCCCCGGAGGGAACAAACGTTGTTCATTTAAATATCTTCATCTAAGGAACGCGCCCCCGCCGGGAGGGCAAGCCGTTGTTCCTTCCACGAACCATATCTAAGAAACGAAACCCCGCCGGAGGGAAGCCACCTATTTCCTTATGGTATCCTTGTCTAAGGAACGGATGGCCCCCGGAAGCCATCCCCCTTTTCCAGGGAAATACCCCTCACCCGCTGCTCCTTACCATCAGCCGCCAGTCCAGCAGGCGGCTGCGGGGCGGCTCCCCGTGCATCAGGGCCAGCAGCTCCTGGGCGGCCACCTGCCCGGTCTTGTACTGATAGTGGCTCAGGGAGGTGATGGTCACCGGCTCCATCTGGCTGTAATAGCTGTTGTCAAAGCTGACCACGGCCACGTCCTGGGGCACCTGCCGCCCCAGGGTCAGCAGCTCCCGAATCAGGAAGTGGGCGATTTCGTCATTGTAGCACACCACGGCGGTGACATCCGCCAGCCGCTCCTTTAAAAACCGCCGCAGGAATCCCGCGTCCTGCTGGTTCACCAGGGCCAGGCGATCCTCCGTGTCGTACCAGCAGAAGTGAGCATCCTCCACCGTCAGCCCCGCCTGGAACAGGCCGGTCAGCAGGCCGTGGTACCGCTGGGGGGCCTGCATATCGTCGCACTTGAAGATGCCCCCCACCCGCCGGTGGCCCTGGCCGATGAGGTGCCGGGCCAGCTGGAGGCCGCCGCCGAAGTTGTCGTCACAGACGGAGGGGAACTCGTCCAAATCCCAATAGCTGCCCTGGAAGAAGAGGACGGGCACCCCTTTCTCCCGCAGCGCCCGGTACAGGTCGGCGTTGGCGCAGGGCAGCGCCGTCTTGCTGCCCTCCACCAGGATGCCGCTGAGGGGCTCTGTCAGCAGCTGCTGCAAAATCTCCCGCTCTCGGCTGACCCGGTTCTCCGTGGCGTAGACCATGGTGGGGTAGCCCCGCTGGGCGAACACCTGCTGGGCGTTGTGCAGCACGGTGGGGAAGATATAGTCGTCCACAAAGGTGACGAGGATGGCCACCGGCGGCGGGGCGGCGGACTGGCTGCCGGACAGGTAGCTGCCGCTGCCCTGGCGCTTTTCAATGATGCCGTCCTCCACCAGCAGCTGAAGGGCGTGGCGAACGGTCTGGCGGCTCATCCCGTAGCGGCGGGACAGGGCCTCCTCCGTGGGCAGGCGGTAGCCGGGCTTGCCGCCGCTGGCCGCCAGCTCCTCCCGGAGCAGCCGGGCCAAAACGATATATTTCGCCGCCATGGGCGCACCTCCTTTGTGCGGTATGCCATATATTCTATTCAAGGAACCTCTGAATAAATGAACGAGAGCGAATTGCGAGGAAATTTGCGTCAGAAAAAGGCGCAAAAGCGCAGGAATCCTGACGGATTTCAAGATTTTGCAACGCATTTATGGCGGAAATTTACCGCAAGGTGCCGAAGTGCATTTGTTCAGAGGTCCCTTAAGTTGATAACATTGCCTTTCAGGGTAAGGAGGTGCAAAGCACCGGAAATGCCGCTTGACGGCGGAGCCATTAACGTAGTGATTACAACAACTTCTTGCCGCGCCGGAAAGCAGGCAAACTTTTTTTGCGGAGCCGCGACGCTGTCCAGATTATTGGACACTTGCCATGCTATACTGGTCTCATCAAACAAAAGGAGGCTAACCGCCATGCAGGTAAGAATTTGTTATGTCAGAGGCCATGTGGAAGTGTACGATCAGTTTGGAGCGTTTTTGTTCTCCGCCGACAGCATGGGCGAGGCGCTGGCTGAACTGGAGGAGGATGCCGCCTGACCATACACCCCTAGGAGGCGCCGAAAAATTTTATCGAAAAATCGGAAAAAACCTCTTGCACAAATCGAACATATGTGCTATTATAGGGAACAAGAGATAGAACAAACGTTCCCAAGCTGGAACCAGATTGGAGGATCTGCCATGGAAACCGTCTATTTTACCACCCGGAGCTTTATCCGGCATGAGGATAACGTCATCAACTTTGAGGAATATAAGGAAAAGCTGGCCGCCCAGCAGGCGCTGCTGGCCGAGCCGGATGAGCCGGAAGCCCCCGCCCCCCAGGAGGCCGCGGCAGCCGGACGGCGCACCCTGGCCCAGCTGCGGGATAGGCTGGATGTGGCGGCCTCCGCCGCCATGCTGCTGGTGGCGGTCATCACCGCAGTTGTGATTCTGTAACCGGACAAAAAAAGAAAACGCCTGAATGCATCACTCAGGCGTTTTCAAAAAGAAGATGTCCTTCTGTGTTTCTGGTAACGCGATTGCAAAACCCGCACAGCCGTCTCACCCTCAGCGCAACTATTATAACACGAACCGACCGTTTTTGCAAGAACGGGAAAGAAAATTTTTCACAAAAAGGAAAAATAAAAGGGGCGGCTTTCTGGCAAAACAACGAATGGCCACCCCTTCCATTTTTCAAAAAGAGTGGCTATATCCGCTGATTACAACGCGTTTTCACAACTTTTTATCCCGTTCCCTTCGGCTGCGACAGGCGGAACGCCCCGCCTGTCAAAGGGTCTGCGCCAGGCCGGGCAGCTCGGCCATGGAGCGGATGCGGAGCATATCCTCCGTCCCGGCGGCCGCTGCATTCTCCATCCGGAACCATGCCCCGTGGGTCTCCGCCTGACCGTCCTTCCCGTCCTCCGGCCGGAACCAGACCCCGTGCATCCCCGCCCGGTCAGCCCCGGCCACGTCCCGGCGGGGGTTGTCCCCCACAAAGAGGCAGTCCTCCGGGCTGCACCCCGCCTTCTCCAGGCACAGGGCAAAGAACCGGGGGTTTGGCTTGTCCGCCCCCGCCTCCTCACTGCACACCATGAAGTCAAAGTACGGCAGGAAACCCAGCCGCTCCAGCTTGGCCAGCTGCCAGCCGGCGGTCAGGTCGGTGCCGATGCCCAGGCGATAGCCCTGGGCCTTCAGCGTTTTCAGGCACGCCTCCATGCCAGGGGTGGGCTCCATGGCGTCCAGCAGGGTGTTCCAGTACAGGCCCTCCATTTCCCGCGCAAAGGTCAGGGGCTGCCCCAGCCACTCCAGGATGATTTGGCAGCGCAGCACCCGGCTGTGGGTGGCCCCGCACTCATGGCCCACCCGGCGAATTTGCTCCCGGTAGGCCTTCCAGTACAGGTCATAGAAGCGGTCATAGGAGACGCCGAACCGCTCCTGGGCGTAGGCGGCCAGGACAGGGAATGCCACGGCGTCGGCCTTGGTGTAGCTGTACAGGGTGTCATCAATGTCGAACACTATGGTGTGTATCATGCCGCCACCTCACAGCGCCCGGAAGGCCCGCACCGCCGCCGCCACGTCCGGGGCGTTGAACACGGCGGAGCCGGATACCAGGATGTCCGCCCCGGCGGCCTTGCACAGGGGGCCGGTGGTGGCCAGGTTCACGCCGCCGTCCACGCTGATTTCCAGCGCCAGGCCCAGGCGGTCCCGCTCCGCCCGGATGGCGGCGATTTTCCGCTCACTCTCCGGCAGGAAGGTCTGCCGCCCCTGACCGGGCTGCACCCCCATGACCAGGGCCAGGTCGATTTGGCTCAGCCAGGGCAGCATGGCCTCCACCGGCGTATCCGGGGAGCAGGACAGCCCCGCCTTGCAGCCCGCCGCCCGGATGGCCCGGATGGTGTCAGGGATGCTGTCCTCCGCCTCCACATGGAAGGTGAGGTAGTCCGCCCCGGCCTCCGCAAATGCCTTGACATAGCGCCGGGGATTCGTTATCATAAGATGCACGTCGAATACCGCGTCGGGCAGGGCCTTGTCCAGGCTTTGCAGCACCGGCAGGCCGAAGCTCAGGTTTTCCACAAAGTGGCCGTCCATCACGTCGTAGTGTATCATATCCGCCCCCGCGTCCAGCACGGTGCGGCAGCACGCGCCCAGGACGGCAAAGTCAGCGGCAAGTATGGAAGGGCTCAGTTTCATACTCTTTTTACATCCTTTCGTCTCCGTTCAGCTTCCAGGCAGCGGCGCGCTGCCTGCGGCGACCTGCCTCATTATATAGCATTTTTTCCGGCGTTGCAACTATTTTGCGGAAAACCACATTTTTTCTACTTTTTGGAAAATACTCCACCTTTTTCAGCCGGATTTGTTTCAATGCGCGGAAAGGCGGGGCATTCGTCATATGATGGAGGTCGTCACAATGACTGGAAAAACCCACTTCGCCTGCGGGGAGGCGCTGGCCGTCTGCCTGCTGTGCCCGGACAGCCCCCGGGCCCTGGTGCTGTGCCTGGGCGCGGCGGCGGTAGGCAGCGTCATCTCCGATGTGGACGTGACCACCTCCACCTCCCACCGGGAGCTGGTGCGCATCGTCTCCACCGCAGGCGGGGCGCTGCTGCTGGGCTGGGCGCTGAACACTATTTTCCAGCTGCACATTGAGCGGTTCCTGCTGCGGTACGCCGGGGCGGCGGAAATGGCGGCCTGGGCGGTGCTGTTTCTGGGGCTGTGCGTCTTTGGCGCGGCCCAGCCCCACCGCTCCTTCATGCACTCCCTGGCCGGGCTGGCCCTGCTGACCTTCTGCGTCTGGCGGGGGGCGGAGCCGCTGGCCGGGGCCTTCTTCGTGGCCATGGCCTCCCACATCCTGCTGGATCTCCTCAACCGGAAGGGGGGTGCGGCTGCTGTACCCCGCGGGGTGGAGCTGGTCGCTTGGCCTCTGCTCCGCCGACGGGGCGGCAGACCGGGTACTGTGCGGCGTGGGCAGCCTGCTGCTGGTGGCCGGCATTGTGCGGAGCCTGCTGTAGCAGTTCCGCACAGGGCAACTTTCCTAAGCGCGTTGAAGCCTCAGCTTACCATGACAAGCTGAGGCTTTTCCCTTGTCGGCAGTCAGGCCAGCACGTTCTTCGTCCTGGGGTACATCATCTCACGCCAGTCCAAATCGCCCCGGTTCAGGCCCTGAATCAGCATTTCGGCGGTGCAGATGTTGGTGGCGACGGGTACGTTGTTGATGTCGCACAGGTGGCAAATATACTTCAAATCGTCCAGATAAGCGTCATTGTCCGGCCCGGTGAAGAAGAAAATCATATCCAGCTCGTTATAGGCAATACGCGCCCCGATTTGCTGGCAGCCTCCCTGGTCGTGGGAGAGGAACCGCTGCACCTTCAGCCCGGTGGCCTCCGCCACCATGCGTCCGGTGGTGCTGGTGGCGCAGATGGTGTGCTTGGCCAGGATGCCACAGTAGGCGATGCAGAACTGCACCATCAGCTCCTGCTTATTTTCATCTGAAATGAGGGCAATATTCATTGTGATAGGCTCCTTTCTTCCGGCCCGGCGAGAGATGCCGCTTCCACTGTTTCGTCATATCCGCATCAGCGGGGTACGCCGCCCGGTCAAGCGGCTTGCGATGTTGCGATAGGCTCTGGCCGCGCCGCTGTGGCTGTGGAGGATCACCAACTCCCCTTTGGCGCACAGCTCCGGAACCCGCTCATCCTCCGGGACGACCCCAATCAGCGGCAGTCCCGCCGCGTCCATAGCGTCGTCAATGCTGGTGCGCAGCCTGCGCATCAGCCGTTTGTTCACCCGATTCACCGTCAGGTGAATGGGGATCTCATACCCCCGCAGCTGAGCCACCGCCATTTGGGCGTCCCGGAGGGAGGTGGGCTCCGTCGTCGTCACCACAACGGCCTGGTCGGCGGCGCAGACCGCCAGCCGGAAGCCGGAGCCGATGCCGGCGGGGCAGTCGATCAGCACATAGTCAAACCAGAGGCGGGCGCTGCCAATCAGCTCCCGCATACCCTGCTCCGTCACCCGGGCGGCGGGCAGCGTCACCGGCGCGTTCAGCAGGTACAGACCCTTCAGGGTGGGATGCTCGCACACCGCCGCCTCCAGCGGGCAGCGCCCGGCGATAACATCGCTGAAATCCATCAGAGCGCGGTCAGCCAGCCCCAGGGTCACATCCAGGTTCCGGAGGCCGATGTCCACGTCCACACACAGGACGCGCTTGCCCAGCTCTGCCAGGGCGGAAGCAATGCCACAGGTCACAGTCGTCTTTCCCGTTCCACCTTTTCCCGATGTGATCACAACTGAAATACCCATTTTGCATTCTCCTGTATTGTACAGTTTACCATATTTCCCGGCAGGATTGCAACCCCTCTTTTCCAAATTTCCCAAACTTTTCAGGAATTTTTTTCCAGTGGAGTTGTCCGGTC
>JAJQFX010000109.1 GCA_021200895.1 Clostridiales bacterium
GGCCAGGGAGGTGAGGAAGGACATGGAGGATTTCCCCATGTTCTTATGCACCGGTGGCGGCAGCGCCGCGCCCCCAACGGTATAAGGGGCGGTGTCGCTCCGGATCTTCCCGTCCTGCAGCCGGACGATACGGGTGGCGTACCGTTCCGCCAACTCCGGGTTGTGGGTGACCATGACCACCAGCCGGTCCTTCGCCACCTCCTTCAGCAGTTCCATGACCTGAATACTGGTGTCCGTATCCAGTGCGCCGGTGGGTTCGTCCGCCAGCAGGATGTCGGGGTTGTTGATGAGGGCCCGGGCCAGGGCTACCCGCTGCATCTGGCCGCCGGACATCTGGTTGGGCTTTTTGTGGAGCTGGTCTCCCAGGCCCACCTTCTTCAGCGCGTCCACCGCCCGCTTCCTGCGCTCCGACTTGGAGACGCCGGAGATGGTCAGGGCCAGTTCCACGTTGGCCAGGATGGTCTGGTGGGGGATGAGGTTGTAGCTCTGAAAGACGAAGCCGATGGTGTGATTCCGGTAGGAGTCCCAGTCACGGTCGGTATACTTTTTCGTGGAGATACCGTTGATGATCAGGTCTCCGCTGTCATACCGATCCAGGCCGCCGATGATGTTCAGCAGCGTGGTCTTGCCCGACCCGCTGGGGCCCAGAATGGCAACGAATTCGTTGTCCCGTAAGTTTAAACTGACATCGTCCAAGGCGGTCTGAACCAGGTCTCCGGTTCGGTAGGTCTTGTGGATGCCCTGTAGTTGAAGCATGGCAGATGCCCCTTTCCCATTTAGTTCGCTTTATTTTATCCCGCCAGGATAAACTCTTGGACAAGTAAAAAAGAACAAAGTGTGAACAATCCCCCGCGCTTTGGCGATTTGTTTACCCTGGCGCGTCGTTTCGTGTTATACTATGCTATAGAATAGACAGCGCCCTGCTGGGCATAGCGGGGCGACGGAAAGGGGCTATACGGGATGTTTCGGATTTTGGTGGTAGAGGACAATGCGGATATGCGGGAGCTGTTTTGCACTGTGCTGACGGAAAGCGGCTATCAGACCATCCCAGCTGCCGACGGGGTAGCGGCGCTGGACGTGATGGAGCGGGAGTATATCGACCTGCTGATTGCGGACATTATGATGCCCCGCATGGATGGCTACGAGCTGACCCGCTCCCTGCGGGATGCGGGGTACAACCTGCCCATCCTGATGGTGACGGCGAAGGATCAGTTTGATGATATGCAGACGGGCTTCCGGGCAGGCACGGACGATTACATGGTGAAGCCCATCGACGTCCGGGAGTTGGTGTTGCGGGTGAAGGCCCTGTTGCGGCGGGCCAGAATTTCCAGCGAGAAGCGCATCGTAATGGGCAGCACCGTCCTGGATTATGATGCCCTGACTGTCACCCTGAACGGGAAGGAGACCACCCTCCCCCAGAAGGAGTTCTACCTGCTCTATAAGCTACTGTCCTATCCTAACAAGACCTTCACCCGTCAGCAGCTGATGGACGAGATATGGGGGATGTTCTCTGAGACGGATGAACGCACCATCAACACCCACATCAACCGGCTGCGGGAGCGGTTTGCCGACTGCAAGGACTTTGAAATCGTGACCGTGCGCGGCCTTGGCTATAAGGCGGTGAAAACAAATGAAGAATGAACGGCCTCATTCCAGCTTGTGGTTCTGCCTGACCGGCTGCGTGTTTGGAACGGTGCTGGCCGGCGCAACGATCATGCTGTTGATTTGGTACCTCCTGTACCACTTTCAGGTCATCGCGGTCAACCCCGTCGAGCAGCACATTCCGTTTGTTATCATCCTGCCGGGCAGCGCCGTGGTGGGGAGCTGCATTACCTGCCTGGTGGGCAGACTGGTCATCCGCCCGGTGCAGAGCATCAGCAGCGCCTTTCAGCGGCTGTCTCAGGGAGATTTCTCCGTCCGTGTCCCTACGGACAGCAAGGTAATCGAAATCCGGGAGATGTCAGAGCAATTCAACGCCATGGTCTACGACCTGTCCCACATTGAGACGCTGCGCAACGACTTTGTGGTGAACGTCTCCCACGAGTTCAAGACGCCCATCGCCGCCATTGAGGGCTACGCCACCCTCCTCCAGATGGAGGGGCTTTCCAAAGAGCGCCATGACTACTATGTGGAAAAAATCATCGCCAACTCCCGGCAGCTTTCCACCCTGTCCAGCAATATCCTGGCCCTCTCCAAGCTGGAGAATCAGGAAACGGTGCTTCACCGGAAGGAGTACCGCCTGGACGAGCAGCTTCGCCGGGCCGTCCTGCTGCTGGAGAACCGGTGGGCAGCGAAGGGTATTGAGTTCGACATCGACCTGCCCAACGAGATATTCAACGGGAACGAGCAGCTGTTGGATCAGGTGTGGACGAACCTCCTGGACAACGCCATCAAGCACTCCCCGGAAGGGGGCATCATCCAGGTGACGCTGCTGCCGGGCAGCGCCTTCGTCACTGTCACCGTCACCGACCACGGCGACGGTATGTCGGGGGAAGTTCAGAAGCATATCTTTGAGAAGTTCTACCAGGGGGACCGCTCCCGCGCCTCTGAGGGGAACGGCCTGGGGCTGGCCCTGGTCAAACGCATCGTAGAGCTGTGCCACGGCTCCGTGGAGGTGGACAGCGCACCGGGGCAGGGTGCGGCCTTCCGGGTCACGCTGCCACGGGAGCCATAAAGAGAGACAGGGAAAGAAAAACCACAGCGCCTCAGGCGCTGTGGTGGAGGGAAAGCCCTATGAATCAAGTCATCAATGTCACCGTGTTGATTGAAAACACCTCCCCCGGCCAGCTCCTCTGCGAGCATGGGCTGAGCCTGCTGCTGGAATACGCCGGGAGGCGGATACTGCTGGACGCGGGGAGCAGCGACGCCTTCAGCCGCAATGCGGACGCCCTGGGAATCTCCCCGGTAGGGCTGGACGCCTGCGTCCTGTCCCACGGCCATTACGACCATTCCGGCGGGTTTACGGCGCTGTTTGACAGGGATCCGGCCGCCAGGGTATACGCCCAGCGGGAGGCGCTGGGGATTTACCTGTCCGCTTCCGGAGGGATGCACGACATCAGCGTGCCCCGGCAGGTAGCCGCCCGGCAGGATAGGTTCCTGCTGGTGGACGGCGTTCAGGAGATTTTGCCCGGAGCCCTTCTCGTACCCCACAGCACGGAGGGGATGAACCGCATCGGCGCAAAGGGCGGGCTGTACAGGCGGCAGGACGGCCAAATCGTCCCGGATAGCTTCGCCCATGAGCAAAGCCTGGTGCTGGACACCCCCAGGGGCCTGGCCGTTTCTAACAGCTGCTCCCATGGGGGTGCCGCCGCCATCCTGGCGGAGGCCAGAGCGGCCTGCGGCGGGAAGCGGGTTTACGCCTATGTCGGCGGCCTGCATATGAAGGGCAAGCGGGACGGCAGGGAGATTTGCGCCTTTTCAACGGCGGAGATCAACGCCCTCTGTGAGGGCTTCCAGCGGGAGGGCGTGGCGCAGATTTATGCAGGACACTGCACCGGCCAGCCGGGCTTTGAGGCCCTCCGCAGCCGGCTGGGCCAGCAGGTACACAGGCTGACCACGGGGCTGCGGTTCAGCCTGTAGCGGGAGTAGTGGTTAGCGGCGGCGGTGGAAGCCGCCGGGGGTTCCTCCTGTCCAGTAGGGGCGGCCTTTGGCCGCCTCTGCTCCCCACGCAAACACGGTGCAACCAGAGACCTACCGTTTCCGGGCATCAAAAAGCGAAACGCCATTCACAAGTAGGGAAAGTACCACGCAAGCCCACAGGCACCTGGACAGCGGCGGCATTACGTCAGCAAGTCCGGCCCAATCCTCCCGCAATACCCTTGCCGCGGCCTCGCTGTAAAACGCACATACGGTCAGCGCTGTGAACGATAAACTGGCGAATCGAAACCACTTCGGCTCCTTCCCCTGAACGTGAAACGCCAAATTCAGAGCGGCGAAACAAATCGCGCATAGTCCAAAGAACAGCCACATCGTTTATACTCCTTCCAAAGTCCTTTCTTCGCTGCTTCTGTGCAGATACAGCCATGCCAATATGCTTCCGAACCATAAAACCATGCTCTCGCTCATCAGGCCGTTCGTGAACGCCAGGCGAAACGCACTGTCCGGCATAAGCAGGGTTATCAGCTTCAACGCAAGATAGAAAATCAACGGATTGGACAGGGCCATCCGCCGGGGCAGGGCGCTCTGTCCCCGCAGCGCCAGCCAGCCCCAATAGAGGTAGGGCGGCAGCATCAGCGCCTCGCTGACCAGTACGAGCCAGGAGAAGTGAGAAAAGACCGCCTCTGAAACCGGGAGGGCGGCGGAGGCGTACCCATTGCCGCTCATCCAGGCGAAGCCATACAGAAGCATGATGTAGAACAGATGCAGGCACAGCCACGGCGTCAGACTGAATGCGGTCAGATAGTGGTAACTCTTCTGTTGCCACTCTCCCACGATCAGTTCCCCAAGGGCAAACAAGGCGGCCCCGTACAGGAAGATGCCGGGAAAGGCCAGCGCCATAGCCAGGCTGTTGCGCCAGGGGGCGATTTGCGCCGCGCCCTGGGTCAGCCAGGAGATGCTTCCAGCGTAAGCCGTGTCGCCATAGAGCATGAGCCAATCCCCCACACCAAAGCACGCACAGCCCAGCAGCCCGCAGAGAAGGGCGAGGGTGATTTTTCGATATGTTTTCATCGCATTTTATCCCCTAACAGGTCTTTCTCGCCCGCTCCTCAGTATCATCCAACTCGTCATAGGCGTCATAGGGGGCGGATGGGTCGTGGGGCCGCTGTCGGAGCCATGCGTTGCACACCTTGTCCCGGTGGGCGAAGGCAAACTCCAAATCGTCCGCCCAGCCGGTGTGACCGGTGATGATTTTGGGCCGGAGGTTCCGGCTGCGGAGCCGTTCCTCCAGCGCCGCCAGAGAGCGGAGAGCCAGCGTGTTGTCCTCGGCCAGCACGTTGATGAAGCTGCGGCCCCCGTCCGCGCCAAACCACAGCGTATCCCCGGTAAACAGGTACGCCCCGTCAATGAGGTAAACCATGTGCCCCCAGGTGTGGCCGGGTACCAGGAAGCACTCGATTTGAATGTCTCCAATGGAAAATGTCTGACCGCCCTGCAGCAACACCTTGGGATTTTCGATATGCACCTGGGGCAGCCTGTACCATCCGTAGTACACCCGGCGGCGCTTTTCCCCGGTGAGGTAGCGGTTTTCCTCCTCTCCGATATAGAGCGTGGCGTCCCGAAACAGGCCGGGGCTGTCCGCTTCCACCGCGCCCACATGGTCAGTGTCCTGGTGGGTGATGAGGATATGTCGGACGGCGGCAGGGTCGATGCCCAGCCAGCCCATCTTCTCCTCCAGCCGGTCATAATTGTAGCCCGCGTCGATCATAATCGTGACGCCGTTTTTCATGTAGAAAAAGATGTTTGCCACGAACTCCCGGACACAGGCGACGCGACCATCTATCCACCCCGTGTTCAGGGGCTTGAAAATCTCCTTGCCCCGATAGAGCAGCGCCATGGCCTTTTCCTGAAATTCTGATGCTCTTTTTGACATTTGTGCCCCTCTTTTCCCAGCGCTTTACCAAATCCATATCATCACCAGGGAAATGACGACCCCTCCCACGGCGAACACCGGCGCCATCGGCAGCATGACCTTCACATGGAACCATTTCTGATGATATTCCCTGTCCATATGCTCCGTCCCCGGCAGGCGCACCCGCCTGATGTTGGCAAACAGCACCCAGTCCAGAAAGCAGGTGTCGAACGCCGCCAGCACGAGCAGATAGCCGTACACGGCCAGAAGCCCATCCAGAAAGGTTTCCGCCCCCGCCTGATGCGCCATCCACGCAAACAGAAACAAAAAGGCGATGATGGCAACGACCTTTCGGATAATCGTGATAACCGTCATTTTTTCCTTTGTCGCTTCCTTGTGCTGGGAGGAATAGTATTGCGCCTGGATTTCCGGCGGATAATCCCCGATGAAGGAGACGGGATTGATGAGCAGCAGCCCGAACACAACCACGCCGAACACCCCGCACATCACCACACACTCAAGAACATAGATGGAAACGCTCATCAGTCATACGCCTCTTTCCGGCAAGTGAAGCAAGCTATGGATTTCACAGTGCTAAACTCTACTGCCTCATACTGCCTCTCCAGCCGCTGTTTCAGACTGTCCGCTGTTTCATAGGGTGGAGTGAAGAACCCCTTCGGTTCATAGAGATGCCGGATAAACCAGT
>JAJQFX010000144.1 GCA_021200895.1 Clostridiales bacterium
GGCGTTGGGGGGATACTTCTTGGTGTAGGGGCGGCCCACACGGACGGGCCACTTCTGCATCATGGTCAGCTCCTCGGTGGTGCCGTCGTCATGCTCCAGCACGGCGATGGTGTCGGTGACGGTGAAGGAGCCGGATTTGATTTCCTTCACGGTGCCGCTACTCTTCACCGGCACCATGATGTGATGGAGGACGGAGGCGGTCTCCTGCACATCGCCCAGGAAGTCGCCGCCCACCACCTTATCGCCTACTTTCGCGGTGGGGGTGAAGTCCCACTTCTTCTCCCGGTCCAGGGCAGGCACCTCGATGCCGCGGCGGATGTTGGTGCCGCAGATGGCCATGATGCCCTCCAGGGGCCGCTGGATACCGTCATAGATATTCTCCAGCAGGCCGGGGCCAAGCTCCACGGACAGCTGGGAGCCGGTGCTCACCACCTCTGCGCCGGGGCCAAGGCCGGAGGTCTCCTCATAGACCTGGATGGAGGCGGAATCGCCCTCCATGGTCAGGATCTCTCCAATGAGCCGCTGCTCACCCACACGCACCACGTCGGACATATTGGCATCCTGCATACCGGTGGCAACCACCAGCGGGCCGGATACCTTTACGATTTTGCCCATTCGCATTTACCTTCTTTCAAAATAGGGTAGCTGCCTGCCGCCCGCGCCGGGCATCCCGGGCGGGGAAGGCGGATTCGTTACAAAATGTCGGCGCCCACGGCCCGCTCCACGGAATCGGTGATGTTCTGCATCCCAATGCCGAGGCTGCCCGCCTTGCCGGGGATCAGGATGATGGCCGGCATGACCTCGTCCTTATACTTGGCGATTTCATCCTGCATCTCCGCGGCGTACTGCTCCGTCAGGTAGATGATGGCGGTCTTGCCGTCCCGGGCCAGGTGGTGAAGGGTCTTTCTGGCCTCCTCCACCGTCTCCGCGGAGTAGACCGCCAGCCCCAGGGCCTTGAAGCCCATAACGGACTCCCGGTCGCCCAATACCGCGATGTTATACATAGGACTCACGCAGCCTTTCCCGGATGGTATCCGCGCTGAGACCGGCCAAACGCCCGGTCATAATGATGCGAACGGCGGTCAGCTCGTTCTCCTTGGCCACCAGATAGGCCACCACCGGCTGCTCCCCAAAGGGGATATACTTGGAGGCGGCGATATAGCGCACCAGGGCGTTGTCGCAGGCCTTCTCGAAGCCGGTGAGTTCGCCGCCGTGGATGGCGGCCTGGCCCAACTCCGCCGCCTGTTGGAACAGGCTGTCCCGGTACACATGGGTCAGGGCGTCCTCCTCTTCCGTGCAGCGGAGCACCTGCTCCACGCTGACGTTGCCGCCCTCGAACAGGATGCCCTCCAGGAAGGAGCGCTTCTTGCCCATCCGCAGCACCCGCACCAGGCTTTTCAGGTTGGCGGCGTCCACCAGCAGGCGGACGTAGCCCTCCAGAAAGTCAGAGCCGGTGGCCTCGGCCAGCTGGGCCATCTCCCGGAAGTAGGCCCGATCCAGCACGCAGTCGCTGCGCTGGGGGTCGTGGGAGGTGGTCAGCAGTTCTCTGGCCTCTCTGGCGGCGTCCAGCAGGGGGGTGCTGTCGCCGTTTCCCCGGTCTTTGGAGGGCTTCAGCTGCTCCGCCAGCTCCTCGGGGGGCACTCGGCCGCAGTCCACCAGCAGCCGGGCGGGGTCAAGGCCCATGGCTTCGCTTTTCAGGATGGTCTTTACATTGTGATAATCGTACTTTACCTTGAACACGTCAATCATGGCGGGGTCAGGGGCGTAGGCATACAGGTCGTCAAAGACCTTCTCCCGCATTTTCACCAGGGCGGCGTTGACAGCGTCCACGTCCACCACAGGCATCTCGGGATAGCCACATTCCACCAGCACCTTGACCGCTTCCTCGTTGGTCTGAGCGTCCAGCATCCGCTCCATGCGCTCCCTGGTCAGCAGGGTGCGCTCCAGCACGCGGATACGGGTGGAGAGGAACAGATATTCGGTGTCCTTAACCTTATGAGACATTACGTTCCTCCTTCACTGATTCGACGGGCCTCGCCCGTCCCCCGTTCAGGAAGGCGTTTCATCAAACAGCACCTTTGCCACCTCACCGGCGGTCTGGTTCCTGGCCAGACGCACCAGCGTGGGGAAGGCGCAGTTGACCTCCACCCCTCCATCGCTCAGCACCAGGCCGCCCTGGAAGCGCCCCGTCTCCGGGGACAGGCTCAGCTTGCCCTTGCCGCCCAGCAGCTCGTTGGCTCTCGCCACCACCTGGGGGCCGCACTGGGCCCGGGTGGCTTCGTCCAGCACCACCTGCTCCCTGCCGGAGCTGCTGGCCTGGGCCGCCAGCTTCGCCAGCAGCTCGGTCATCTCCGCCGGGGGCAGGGATTGCAGCTTCTCCAGCGCCAGCTGGAAAGCTTCGTCCAGCATTTCCTGCCGGGTTTTCAGCAGCAGCTGCCGGGATTGCATCTCCGCCGCGGAGCAGAGGCGCTCCTCCCGCTCCCTGGCGTCGGCCTCGCCCTTGGCCAGGGCTTCGGCGGAAACCTGGTCCGCCTGGGCCTGATAGCGCTGGGCGGTGGCGTCCGCCTGCTCCTGGGCGCGGGAGAGGATGGCGTCCACCTCCGCCTGGGCGTCGGCGTCAATGCGCTGGATGATTTTTTCAATACCAGTCATGTCACTTCTCCTTTCAACCAGTCAGTCCCGCACAGGGGAGTTAGCCGGTGATGGAGCTGGTCAGGAACATGATGGTCAGGAAGGAAGCCAGCAGGCACAGGATGGCGTAGAACTCCACCATGACCGTCAGGATGATGCCCTTGGACATTTCCTCGGGGCGCTTGGCCACCAGGGCCACGCCGGAGGCGGCGCAGCGGGCCTGGGCGATGGCGCTGAAATAGCCGCCGAAGGCCATAGGCATACAGGCCAGCAGATAGCTGATGCCCTGGGGCACGGTCAGGGTCAGCGGGTCGCCCGCCATGACGTTCAGCTGGAGCATAGCCCAGAACCAGATGACCAGGCCGTACAGGCCCTGGGTGCCGGGCAGAATCTGGAGGATCAGGCAGGACGTGAACTTGCTGGGGTCCTCGGTCAGGACGCCCGCAGAGGCTTCGCCCACCATGCCAACGCCCCGGCCGGAGCCGATGCAGCAAATCAGAACAGCAAAGGATGCGCCGAAGATGGCGATTGCAAGACCTAAATTATCCATAGTTAAGTTTCCTCCTCGATAATATCGACAAATTTTGTGTTATAGTGCAGCGGCTTGAAGAAGGTGCCGCCGTCCTTATAGAACTTGCCGTAGTACTCCAGATACTGAAGCCGGGCGGCGTGGACGTAGGTGCCAACCAGGTTGACGCCGATGTTGAAGACGTGGCCAATGAGAAAGATGAGGATAAAGGCGATGATGTTGCCGGGCAGCGCCGCCAGGGTGTTGAACACCATGGCGATGACGCTGGTAGCCAGCATCAGGGCCATCAGACGGGCGTAGGACAGGAGGTCGGACAGCCAGCTGGTGATGTCATACAGCGAGGAAACGCCGCCGAAAATCTTGCTGAAAATGCCCTTGTTGTGCCTGCCCTGGGTGGCCACCAGGGCCACCACGCCGACAATCAGCCCCACCGGGGAGCCGGTCAGGGCAATCACGCCGATGCCAATGAAGAGAATCCACCAGGGCACCATGTCCAGGATGCCCTCCATGGGGTGTCCGTCCCTGGCCTCCATATAGATGTGGATGCACTGGCCGCACACCAGCTGCACCGCGCCCAGGACGATGGAGAGAATCAGCAATGTCATGGGGTCATTGATGGGGTTGACAATGATGCCGTTATTGAAGGTTTGCAGCCAGGCCGGAAGCTCCTCCGAGGCGATGCCCAGGAAGGACTCGCTAAACACCTCGATGGAGTTGCCGAAGAAGCCGCCGGTGAAGATGCCGCAGATAAAGGTGGACAGGCCCAGCCATTGGCCCAGGCCAAAGGCGTTGCCCATGCCCCCCTTGGGGTGGTAGAGCCGGGTGATGAGGAAGGACACCAGGAAAATCACGATGCCATACCCCACATCGGCAAACATAAAGCCGAAGAAGAATACATACCAGAAGAACACCACCGGGTTGGGGTCGATGCCGTCATAGGCGGGGGCGGAGTACATCTCCGTCACCATATTGATGGGCTTCATCCAGTCCGGGTTGTCCAGCTTGGAGGGGGGCATTTCTCCCTCCTCCGGGTCGGTGAGCTCATAGGCCAGGTCGAACTTTTTCAGCTCCCGCTCCAGCTTGTCCTGCTTGGGGGCCTCCACCCAGCCTTCCAGGTAGACGATTTGGCCGTCGGTCAGGCCGTTCTCCTCCGCCGTCTCCTTAGCGGCGTCCTGGTTCAGCCTGTCCTGGAGGAGCTGCAAGTCGCCGCGGCAGGGGCCGAGGGCCACGATGCGGGCCTTGGCGGCCTCCTTCTCCCCTTCCATGCGGTCGATTTCCGCCGTCAGGGTCTGGATATTCTCCCGGGCGGTGCCGGTAAATTCCTTGAACCGGATGGAGGAGAAGGTGTAGGGCTTCAGCACCTCCTGGGCGCTGGGCCACTCCGCCTTGTGGCAGATGAGGAGGACGTAGTGGAACTCCTTGTCCTCGCTGATGGGCATCAGCTCCGTCAGCGGGGCGCGCTGGGCTAACTCGCCCCGCACCTCATCCAGGTCGGTGGCGGTGGGGATGGTGCCCATCAGAAGGGTGGTGGTCTGGGTGCCCTCCTGCTCCAGAGGTAAATCCAGCGTCTCCCAGGGGGTCAGGCTGGCCCGCTGGGCGGAGAGCCGCTCCTGCTGGGTGGTGAGCTGGGCGATGGCAGATACGCATTCATTGATTTCCTGCGCATTTGCCAGAGACGCCTTTGCCCGTTCCCCGTCGAAGAAGTCCGCCTCCGAGATGGGGGTCCGCTTGACGAAGAGGCCGGTTTTCACCGGGGCGTACTTTTTCAGCGTCGCCAGCGCGCTGGTCACCGATGCGAGGTCTGCCTTGACATCGCCCAGGCTGCTGGTAGCCCTGCTGAGCAGGGCGGCCCAGTCCGGGTCAGACAACAGCTCGTCCGGCTCCGACATCTCCACACAGCCAACACGAAGCAGCCGGGAGAACAGTTCGTCCCGCTCCTCCGCCATCACAATCAGGCGCAGCCGCTTCATTCTGACAATGGACATCAGGCATTCACCACCCTTTCGACAATCAGTGATGCTGCCTGCTCAAGCCGCTGCTGGGCCTGGGCGCGGAGCTGGTCGCAGGCACCTTCCGCTTCCCGGATGATCTGGTCCGTGCGGACGCCGGCCCGCTGCTCGGCCTGGGCCATCAGCTCCGCCACGGCGTCGCCTGCGGCCTGCCTGGCCTGCTGCACAGTGGCCTGCCCGGCCTTCTCCGCGTCGGATGCCAGCTTCTTCGCTTCCTGCTGTGCCTCGGCCTTGCGCGCCTTCGCCCGCTCTTCCGCTTCCGTCACTTGTTTGACTGCTTCCAGAGACATCGTCTCACCGCCTTTCTGTTCTTTGATTTTGTCATCCCGCTGGGATGAACTGGTTTCGTATCCTTTTTTCGGTAAAGTGGCAAGGATACTGCTTCTTTATTTTATCCCAATCCACAGGCATTTGCAAGGATTTCTTTTGTGAAATTTGTGCAAAATAATGGACAAAATTTGAGGCGTGTCCCCACGCATCCTGTGCGGGGCGGGGCGTTCCCCTGGTAGGGGCGGCTCTTGGCCGCCTTTTCAGCCGTCGTTTCCGGTCAGAGGCAGCGGTTCCCCCCTGTTTCAGTAGTGGAGTGTGAAGCCTAAATCTTTACTTTTCTGTGGGGGCGGCTGCAAACCCCTCCGCCTCCTTCGGAGGCACCTCCCCTTTCAGGGGCGGCAAAAAGTTGTCATAATCTCTACGTCATTGGCTCCCCTGAAAGGGGAGCTGTCAGCGAAGCTGACTGAGGGGTGATGCCGCAGCCGGTTCCGTTGGGATTTTGTGACGGTTAAATAAAACAAAGTTTTAGTTTTCACACTCTAGTAGGGGCGCACAGTGTGCGCCCGGTTGACATGCCCTCCTTAGATAAGGATAGATGAAGGAAATAGGCGTTTTCTCTCTCGGTAGGGCTTTGTTCCTTAGATATGGTTCTTTTAAGGGAATACCGCATTTGCCCTCCCGGCGGGCCCCATTTCTCGCTCCGCCGAGAAATGGGGGAAAGAGGGCGGCTTAGGGAGGGGCTTCGGGGCCTCGCCCCTCCCTAAGAAC
>JAJQFX010000140.1 GCA_021200895.1 Clostridiales bacterium
GAACCGGGGCGACTCCACCACTTCTCCGGTGGCAGGGTCGGCCTGGGGCAGCTGCTCCACCGGCGCGACCTCCGGCTCCTGCTTGGGGGCTGACCGCTTCCGGGGCTGGCGCTTCCGGCCTGCCCCCAGCTGTGCGGCCTTCTGGAAGGCACGGTCAGGGGTGGTGTCCGTCAGCAGCAGCAGGCAGACGAACAGCAGCAACGCCAGCACCAGGATGGAGCCGATGCGGCTGACCAGCTTCACCAGCCCCACCGCCAGCAGTCCCCCCAGCACGCCGCCGGACTTGTGAGCCACGCCGGTTTGCCACAGACCGGCCACGGCGGCCAGGGGGCCAGGCCCCAGTTCCATGCTGCCTGCAACGGTGTGACAGACGGCGCTGATGCAGACGGCTACCAGGGGAACCAGCGCCAGCTTCAGAGGCAGGCGCTTGAACCGCTTGTGCAACAGGAGCAGGACGCCGCAGGCCCCCAGCGCCAGGGGCACCAGGAAGAAACCATAGCCCAGCAGCCCGCCTGCCACCATCGACAGGGCGTTCAGCAGAATGGCGTCCACCTGGAAGCAGCTCAGGGCGGAGAACGCCGCCAGCAGCAGGAGCAGCAGCCCCACCACCGGGCAGAGCCACGCCCTGTCCCGCTGCTTGCGGGGGGCGGAGCTCTTTGTCCCCTTTTTGGCGGCAGAGGTCTGCTTCCTGCCGGACTGCCTGGAGGAGGCGTTTGAAGTTGTAGTTTGCTTTTTGGAAGCCATGGGAAACTCCCTTTCTTTTGTGCAAGCTACGGGCGGCAAAGTGTCGCCCGAACGGTTGCAAACGGTGGAGGGTAAGGGAAGGGCAAACCTTCCCGGCCTTACAGCACCACCGCCAGCAGCACCGCCAGGAGGCCCACCCCCCAGCAGTAGTAGGCAAAGCCGCCGAACTTGCCCTTATCGGTCAGCAGGTTCACCAGGCGGATAGCGAAGTAGCCGGAGACGGCGGCGATGACCACCCCCACAGCGTAGATGGGCAGCAGGCTCGTATCGATGCCCGCCTCCACCGCGTCGCCAATGCTGAGGATGTTGGCCCCAATGACGGCGGGCAGGCTCAGCAGGAAGGAGTAGCGCACGGCGAAATCCCGGTCATAGCCCCGGAGCAGGCCCACGGCGATAGTGGTGCCGGAGCGGGACAGGCCGGGGATGGTGGCCGCGGCCTGGCCGCAGCCCACCAGCAGGCAGTCCACGATGGTGGCGCTGCGCTCATCCTTCCGGCCCTTCGCCAGCCGGTCGGAGACGAACAGCAGCGTACCGGTCACCAGCAGGGCAAAGCCGATGGCCAGGGGGTAGTTGTTCAGCGCCTCGATGCGGCTCTTGATGGGGAGAATTAGAAACAGAGGCAGCGTGCCGATGATCATCAGCAAAATCATCCGGCGGGCAGGGGGCACCCGGTCGGTGCGCTGACCGGTGGCCAGGTCACGAATGAAGCGGAAGAATTCCAGGATCATCTCCCAGATGTCGCTCCAGTAATAGACAAAGACGGAAATGAGGGTGCCCAGGTGGAGCAGCACGTCAAAGAATACGTCGGTTTCCTCCGCGCTTTTCAGGTTGAACAGCTGCTGGAACAAGGCCAGGTGGCCGGAGCTGGAGATGGGCAGGAACTCCGCAACGCCCTGAATCAGCCCCAGAATGGCGGAATAGAGATAGGTCATAAGAATCCTCCCTGCGCCGACGGCGCATATTGATTACGGCCCGCCCCAGAGGGGCGGCCAGCGGCGGCAGTTCAGCCGCAGTACACCGCCTTCATGCAGCGGTAGGTCATATAGCAGTCCAGCTTGCCTGTCAGCTCCAGGGGAGCGTGCATGGCCAGGACAGGGGTGCCTGCGTCAATGGT
The DNA here is from genome assembly GCA_021200895.1 of Clostridiales bacterium. Lineage (GTDB taxonomy): Bacteria > Bacillota > Clostridia > Oscillospirales > Oscillospiraceae > Onthomonas. Next base: position 1,859 of record JAJQFX010000140.1, read on the forward strand.
CTCGATATTGCGATTCGCCATATACATGGCCACGGTGCCGCCGCCGCCCACGTCCACCTTGCCCAGCTCGGCCAGGTGCCAAATCACACCGGCGTCATCCAGCAGGCGGCGGAGTTTGGCTACCGTCTCCGCTCCGGCGTCGTTGCTCTCCCCCTTGCCCCGGGAGCCGGTGTACTTGGCGACGCCTACCCCCCAGTTCACCCGGGAGGCGTTTTGCAGCTCGTACACGCTGGCGTAGTTGGGGTCAAAGGCCGCCGTCACGTCGGCACTGAGACAGAAGGAGTTTTCGTAGCAGGTTTTCAGGGGGACGCCCTGGGTGTCGCACAGGTCGGACACGAAGGTGTCAAAGAACAGGCTCTTCATCCCGCTGACGCCCTCGGAGCCGATTTCCTCCTTGTCCACCAGCATACAGACGCCGGTGCGGTTCAGGCTGTCCGCCGTGTCCAGGAGGGCCCGGAGGGAGGCGTAGCCGCAGACCTTGTCGTCCTGGCCGTAGGCCCCGATGAGGGAGCGGTCAAGGCCGTAGTCCCTGGCGTCGTAGGCGGGGACGGCGCACAGCTCGGCGGAGATGAAGTCCGCCTCGGTGATGCCGTACTTCTCGTGAAGCAGATCCAGCACCATCAGCTTGAAGCGCTCCTTCTCCTCCTGGTCGGGGTAGGGTTTGGAGCCCACCATGATGTTCAAATCCTCCCCGGAGAAGGCGGCGTACAGCGGCTCCTTGGCCTGCTTATCCGCCAGATGGGGCAGCAGGTCGGGGATGGTCAGCAGCGGGTCGGAGGGGTCTTTGCCGATGGAGACCTGCACCGTCTCCCCGGTTTTCAGGCAAACTACGCCGTGAAGCTCCAGAGGGATGGAGACCCAGTGGTACTTGCGGATGCCGCCGTAATAGTGGGTTTTCAGGATGGCAAACTCGCTGTCCTCCACCAGGGGGTTGGGCTTGATGTCCAGCCGGGGGGAGTCGATGTGGGCGGCGCAGATGGCGACGCCTTTGTCCAGCCCTTCCTTGCCAATGACGGCCAGGAGAAGGGACTTGTTCCGGTTGATGCGGTAGACCCGGTCGCCGGGGGTCAGGGCCTCGCCCCGAACGAGGGGGCGGAAGCCGTTTTCCTCGGCCAGCGCCACAGCGTTGGAGACAAATTCCCGCTCCGTCTTGCTGGCGGTCAGGAAGGCTTTGTAGCCGTCGCAGTAGGCTTCCACGGCGGGCAACTCGCCCTGGTCGATGCGGTCATAGCCGTTGCAGTGGTCGGTGTGAAAGAGGAGGTCGTGCTTGGTACTCATGGTGTTACAGGAATCCTTTCCATCTATAAATTTCAGTTGTGCGCAGCTCAGGTCAGCCGCGCCAGCAGCGCCTGGCACTGGGCCAGCAGCTGTTCCCTGGTGCCGCTGTTATCCAGTATATCGTCGCAGGCGGCGCGATAGACTTGCTGGTCTGGCTGGGCGGCCAGCCGGGCGCGGGCATAGTCCTCGGTCAGGCAGTCCCTTGCCATGATGCGCCGGAGGCGGAGGCTGTCGTCTGCCACCACGGCCACCAGCCGGTCACAGTCGGCTTTCAGGGGGCTTTCCAGCAGGGCGGCAGCATCCAGCACCACGCCGGGCAGGTGCCTCCGCTGCATCTCCGCCACCTGGCGGCGCACCTCCAGGGTGATGAAGGGGAAGGTGATGCCGTTCAAACCCCGGAGGGCGGCGCTGTTCTGGAATACCAGCGCCCCCAGCGCCTTCCGGTCAAGCCGCTGGCCGTCAAACACCCCGTCCCCGAAGCGGCCCCGGAGGGCGGCGCGGAGGGGGGCGCTGGTGTCCAGCAGGTCATGGTAAACTAGGTCGCAGTCAATGACGCCGAAGCCGCAGGCGGCGAAGCAGTCCAGCACAGTGGATTTCCCCGCGCCGCTGCCCCCCACCAGGCCGATAACGGGGATGGTGTAGCCGTCCTCCCCCAGGTCAAGGACGTTGAACCCGGCGGCCTTTTTCAGCCGGTTGCCGATGGCCAGCCCCAGCCCCGCCGGGTCGGGGCACTGGGCAAAAATCTCCGTCACCCCGGTGCCGTCGAACCGCCGCAGGGCGGAAAAGACCCGCCGGGCCTGCTCCGTCTTGTCCTGGGCAGGCCCCAGGTCGTGGACCTCCAGGCCGGAGAACAGGGGGAGGAACTCATGGAAGCAGATGACGCCGGTGGTGGGGGTCAACCGCCTTTGAATGTAGGCGGCGCACTTGTCCGGCCTGCCGGCGACCACCGTCACCGGCGCCTGGGGGGCATAGTGGCGATACTTCATCCCCGGGGCCCGGGGGCACTCGCCGTCCTTTAACAAGCCGGTCACGGCCTTGTCGATGGTGATGCTGCCGCAGACCGCCTCCAGCTCATCCAGAGGCATCCCGCCGGGGCGGAGCAGCTGGGGCGGGGAGACGGTCAAATCCAAAATGGTGGACTCCACCCCCACGGAGGAGGGGCCGCCGTCCACAATGCCCTGAATCTTTCCGTCCATGTCCTCCAGCACCTCGGTGGCGCTGGTGCAGCTGGGGCGTCCGGAGGTGTTGGCGCTGGGGGCGGCGATGGGCACCCCCGCCGCCTGGATGATGGCCAAGGTCACGGGATGGTCGGGGCAGCGCACCCCCACGGTGTCCAGCCCGCCGGTGGTGCGGTCAGGGACGATGGCCTTCCGGGGCAAAATCATGGTCAGCGGCCCCGGCCAGAACGCCTCCGCCAGCTGGTAGGCCAGAGGCGGCACATCCCGGCAGTAGGTGTCCAGCCAGCTCTCGTCCGGGATGTGGATGATGAGCGGATTGTCGCTGGCGCGGCCCTTGGCCTCGTAGATGCGGGCCACGGCCTCCGCGTCCAGGGCGTTGGCCCCCAGGCCGTAGACCGTCTCGGTGGGGATGGCCAGCAGGCCGCCGGAGCGAATGATTTCCGCCGCCTCCTGAATCTCCTCCTCGTGGCCGGAGACCTGGGGCAGATGATAAACCTTCGTAATCAAGAAAACATCAGCTTCTATCTTCCTTTGCCGAATTAGCCAGCCGTTCCGCCTGGTCGGCGGCGGCCAGGGCGTCAATGAGTTCGTCCAAATCCCCGTCCATGATGCTGGCGATTTTGTACAGGGTCAGGCCAATGCGGTGGTCAGTGACCCGACCCTGGGGAAAGTTATAGGTGCGGATGCGCTCGTTGCGCATACCGCTGCCCACCTGGCTGCGGCGCTGGGCGGAGACGCTGTCCGCCTGGGACTGCACCATCTGCTCATAGAGCCTGGCCCGCAGAATCTCCATGGCCCTGTCCCGGTTCTGGAACTGGCTGCGCTCCTGCTGGCACTCCACCACCATGCCGGTGGGCAGGTGGGTCAGCCGGACGGCGGAGGAGGTCTTGTTGATGTGCTGGCCTCCCGCGCCGGAGGAGCGGAACACGTCCATCTTGATGTCCTCCTTGCGAATTCCCAGCTCCACCTCCTCCACCTCCGGGAGGACGGCCACCGTGGCCGTGCTGGTGTGTACCCGGCCGCCGGATTCCGTCTCCGGCACCCGCTGCACCCGGTGGACGCCGCTCTCGTACTTCAAACGGCTGTACACCCCGGAACCGGAGATGGTGAAGGAGACCTCCTTCATGCCCCCCAACTCCGTCTCGTTGCAGCTGGCAAGCTCCAGATTCCAGCCCCGACGGACGCTGTACATCTCGTACATCCGGTACAGGGAGTGGGCAAACAGGGCGGATTCCTCCCCGCCCACCCCGGCGCGAATTTCCATGATGACGCTGCGCTGGTCGTTGGGGTCTTTGGGCAGCAGGAGGAGTTGGAGCTGCCGCTCCAGCTGGGCGGCGCGGGCCTTCTCGGCGAGAAACTCCTCCCGCGCCAGTTCCCGCAGCTCCGGGTCAGGCTCATTCAGCATGGCCTCCGCCGCCTCGCTGGCCGCTCTGGCCGCCTCATAGTCCTGATAGGCGGTGACGACAGGCTCCAGCTCGGCCAGCTCCTGGTTCAGCCTGGCCACCTGGGCCGGGTCGTCATAGGTCTCCGGCTGGTTCAGTTTGGTCTGGAGTACGCTGTATTGGGTTTGCAGTTGTTGAAGCTTGTCCTGCATGGGGGACCTCCGGTCTGCTTTTTGCAATCGTTATGTGTAGGGGCGGCCCTTGGCCGCCTCGGATAAGCGGGTGGTTTCCGTGGGCGGCCAAGGGCCGCCCCTACAGAAAAGTGAAGATTTAGGGAACCTCTGAACAAATGCGCTTCGGCGCCTTGCGGTAAATTTCCGCCATAAATGCGTTGCAAAATCTTGAAATCCGTCAGGATTACCCTCAAGGGGTA
>JAJQFX010000224.1 GCA_021200895.1 Clostridiales bacterium
GCAGCGCCGGTGCTGTTGGGAACGATGTTGCAAGCGGCAGCGCGGGAGCGGCGCAGGTCGCCCTTACGCTGGGGGCCGTCCAGAGTCATCTGGTCGCCAGTGTAAGCGTGGATGGTGCACATAATGCCGGACTTGATGGGGGCGCAGTCATTCAGAGCCTTCGCCATGGGAGCCAGGCAGTTGGTGGTGCAGGAAGCGGCGGAGATGATGGTGTCCTCGGGCTTCAGGGTGTTGTGGTTGACGTTGTAGACGATGGTGGGCAGATCGTTTCCGGCAGGAGCGGAGATGACGACCTTGCGGGCGCCGGCGTCGATGTGAGCCTGAGCCTTGGCCTTGCTGGTGTAGAAGCCGGTGCACTCCAGCACCACGTCAACACCCAGCTCGCCCCAGGGCAGCTCAGCAGCGTTAGCCTTGGCATAGATGGTGATCTCCTTGCCGTCCACGATGATGGAGTTGTCGGTAGCGGAGACGGTGTCAGCCAGAGCGTACTTGCCCTGCGTGGAGTCATACTTCAGCAGGTGAGCCAGCATCTTGGGGGAAGTCAGGTCGTTGATAGCGACGACCTCATAGCCCTCAGCACCGAACATCTGGCGGAACGCCAGACGGCCGATACGACCAAAACCATTAATAGCAACTTTAACAGCCATTTTGAATATACCTCCTAAAATTTTTGGTATTCTGGTTTACATCTCTATTTTAACCCATTGTGAATAATTTGACAAGCCCTTTTTTGGTAATTTGAGCCGTCTTTCCGAGGGATTTCTTTGTGTACAACGCCGAATTTCGACGTGCCGCGAAGGAAAAAACGGGCGATGCCGCCCCTCCCCGGCGCGGTGGAAAGTTTCCGGAACGGCTTGCATTCCAGGGCAAAAGATGGTACTATATCATTGGATAATTGGGTAAAGAGGTTTTCCTCTGACCCCCACCCTGGAAGGATCTGAAAATCATTATGAAAAGAAAGAACTGTTTGGCCCTGCTTCTGGCGCTGGCCATGGTCTGCTCCCTGGCCGCCTGCGGCGGAAGCGCTGACGAAGGCTCCGGCACCTCTGCGGAAGCCTCCTCCAGCAGCACTGACGCCAGCACCGGCTCCAGCGTGACGGCGGAGGACACCTCCTATGAGGACGCCCTGGCCTGCTATGAGGAGCTGGCCGCCCTGACGGACGACGAGGAGCGTCTGAACGCCTTCATCGAGGCCCAGACCGAGCTGAACTACGACGGCAACACCGACGAATTTCTGGTGACGCCGGACAGCTCCCTGGTGGACGGCTTCTCCGACGCGGTGCTGGCTCTGGACGAGTACGGAGTCGGCATGAGCGAGGAGACCAGCTATGGCTACTTCGTGGTCATTCGCCTGCCCGTCTCTGACGAGGACATTGCCGCCATCGATGAGGACGATATTGAGACCATTAAGGAGACATATATCAGCGACCTGTTCAACGCCCGCCTCAGCGAGGCCCTGTCGGCCGCCAACGTAGAGCGCGCCGACGTGCTGGACGAGGTGGACTATGTGGCCGTCTTTGAAAAGCTGGCCACCCTCCAGGCCGATTTGGACGAGGTGAACGACTCCCTGACCACGGAGAGCGAGGCGGAGGCCGACGCTGACGATTCCAGCACCACCGCCGAGGTGGAAACCGTCACCGAAGAGGAACTGGAGGAGGCCCTGCTGGCTGTGGTGCCGGAAGCCTTCCTGGAGGACGCCGCCTCCTACCTGACTGACGGCGTGCTGACCAACGATACCACTATTATGACGGTGGACGGCACCGAGGTGCCCGCCGGCGCATTCCTGTACTTCCTGTGCTACAACGAGACCTATTATTCCGCCATGTACACCTATTATTACGGCAGCTTTGACGTGACCGATGCCTACTCTGATGACATGACCTATGCCGACGTCTTTGCGGAAATGGCGGAGAGCTACTGCACCCAGTACGCCACCGTCAAGAACATGGCCGAGGAGGAGGGCGTCACCGTTGGCGAGGAGGCCCTGTCCGAACTGGCGGAAACGCTGGACGGTATGAACCTGTCCGACATGGCCTATGTGGGCAGCAACCGCAGCGGCCTGGAGTCCACCTTCACCTTCAGCCTGTACGGCGAGGCGCTGCAGGACTTCCTCTACGGCGAAGGCGGCGCGGAGGAGCTGACTGACGATGACGCGGTGGATTATGCGCTGGAAAATGGGTATTACTATAATTGCCGGTACATCCTGTTTGCCGGCTCGGCGCTGACGGGGTCGTAACGAAGGCGCGGAGTGCCGCTGCGCTCTCTATGCCTAGGACGGATGTCATTTTTGTTATCCTTCGGTCGCTGAAATCTGCCTGTACGATTACGCTTCTTCCCTCAACAATAGGTGGATTGTATCTACAACGTTGATAACGTCTCTCCACCACCCAACCAAAAAGGAGGCAGCCTATGAGTTTTGAAGAAGTCAGCCAGCCGCTGCTGGCCTTGCCGGAGGTTCAGCAGCTGCGGAGGCTGCGCCATCACCGCCACGTCAGCCGGTATGAGCACTCCCTCCGGGTGGCGGAGCAGGCGTTTTACCTGGCCGTGCGGCTCCACCTGGACGCCGACGTCTGCGCCAGGGCGGGGCTGCTCCACGACCTGTTCCTGGACAACGGCCACTGGGAGGGCTGGCATAAGGTGGTGCATCCGCCCCTGGCCATCACTCACCCGGAGATGGCGGAGCACAACGCCGAGGCGCTGGTGCCCCTGACGGAGAAGGAGAAGAACATCATCCTCTCCCATATGTGGCCTGTCACCCGGCACTGGCCCCACTCCCGGGAGGCGTGGCTCATCATCGTGGTGGATAAGGTGGTAGCGGTGCAGGACTTCCTGCACGAATAAGGGATATGTACTTTTTCACCTTTGAATCCGACCTGCCAGACGAGGTGGGCTTCGCCCATTTCAGCTCCGTCCATCTGGTCTGGCTGGGCGGCATCGCCCTGGGGCTTGCGTTGCTCTCCCTTTACTACGCAGGCCGGAACCGGCAGGAGCAGCAGCGGCTCAGCCGGGTGCTGGCCTGGCTGATGTGCGGCAACATCGTAGTGGAATACTGCATCCTGGCCGTCACCGGCCACCTGACCACCCACCATCTGCCCTTGCAGCTGTGCGAGATGGCCCCCTTCCTGTGCCTGCTCTTCGCCTACACCCGCTGGGACTGGGTGGGGCAGACCCTGTACAGCTTGTGTTGGGCCGGGGCGCTGTGTGCGCTGCTGTTTCCCAACTGGAATATGTACCCACAATGGAACTTCATGAATCTGACCGGCTTCCTGACCCACGCCGGGCTGCTCCTGTTCCCCCTCTGGCAGCTGCTGGACGGGACGCTGCGGCCCCGGATGCTGGCCATGTGGAAGCCGCTGGTCTTTCTGGCAGCGGTGGTGCCACCCCTGTACTGGCTGGATAAGCGGTGGCACACCAATTACTTCTTCCTGCTGGGGGATTCCCCTAACTCCCCGCTGACGGTGCTGTACCGCCTCTTCGGGAAGGGCGGCTACCTGCCCGCCTACGCCCTGCTGGTGCTGACCATTATGGTGCTGGAATATCTGCCCTGGCGGAAGCGGGAGGTGTGGGTGTATCACCCGGAGGGGGAAACGTAACGCTTCCCTCCTGCCTTCCCCAGGGAACCACCCCCTGGCTCCCCTGGACGGCAATGGCGTCAATTTAAGCGAATTATTTCTCTTGAAGGAATTATTTATAGAGAAAACGTCCGGCATTTTCACCCCTCAGTCTGGCCTTACGGCCAGCCAGCTCCCCTTTCAGGGTAAGGAGCGAAGCGGAAATGCCGCTTGACGACGGAGCCAATGACATGGCGATTCCCACCGCTTCCTTGCCGCCCCCGAAGAGGGAGGGGAACCGGCGATAGCCGGTGGAGGGGTGAGCCGCCCTAAATTGATGACATTGTCCTACAAAACAATCGCCCCAGCCCGTTCGGGCTGGGGCTTGCTGCTGCAAAGGAGTGAGGTTATCGAAAAGTTTTGCCCTCACTAGGGCACATACCGCTTCAGGCGGTTCGTCATCAGGAAGGCTAGGGCGATTTTCGCCAGGTCTGGCACGATGAAGGGGAACACGCACCACCCCAGCACCGTCAGCAGCGTCACCGCCCCGTTGGCGGTGGTGTACACCACCATAAACCAGACCGTGCCGAAGGCGTAGCACACCAGCAGCCCCACCACCATGGAGGCGATTTGGGCCACGGCCCCGGTGCCCAGCAGCTTCTCCATGGCCCACATCACCAGGGCGGAGCCCAGGAAGCCGATGATATATCCCCCGGCAGAGCCGAACAGGGAGCCCAGCCCCCCGGAAAATCCGGCAAACACCGGCAGCCCCACCGCTCCCAGCAGGATGTAGACCAGCACGGACAGGGTGCCCCGCTTGCCACCCAGCAGGCCCACAGCGATAAAGACGCCAAAGGTTTGCAGGGTGAAGGGGACAGTGGCGGGGATGGAGATCCAGGAACAAATGGCCATCAGCGCGGCGAACAGGGCCACCAGGGTCAGGTCGCGGATGCGGGCGCGGTTGGTGCGGGCGGATGATGCCGCATTGGTCGTTTCAACGCTCATAAAGAGAAACCTCCTGTTGTGGTAAGGAATCAGTAAACAGGCTGGGCTGCGCAGACGGGCGCAGCCCCAAGCCGTGCTTACTATACCACAGCGGGAGGCGATTGTCAACTATAAAATTATAATGGTTTACAATAGGTTGTCAGCCCAACTTGCGCTCCGCCGCCTCGACGACGTGGCGCACCAGCACCGAGTTGGTGACGGTGCCCACCCCGCCGGGGACGGGGGTGATGGCGGAGACGATGCCCTCCGCCTCGTCAAAGCGGACGTCGCCCCGGAGCTTGCCGTCCGGGCCGACGTGGATGCCCACGTCCACCACGGTCTGGCCGGGGCGGAGGCAGTCCCCGCCGATGGCGCCCATCCGCCCCATGGCCACCACCACCACGTCCGCCTCCCGGCAGACGGCGGCCAAATCCTGCGTGCGGCTGTTGCACATGGTCACGGTGGCGTTGCGCCGGTCCAGCAGCATGGCGGCAGGCTTCCCCACCACCAGGCTCCGGCCCACCACCGTCACCCGCCTGCCGGACAGGGGAACTTGGTAGAAGTCCAAAATCTCCGCGCAGGCCTGGGCAGTGCAGGGGGCGAAGCCGGTGGCCGCACCGGTGAACACCCCGGCCAGGCTCAGGTCGGTGATGCCGTCCACATCCTTCTCCGGGGCCAGGGCGGCGCGAATCACGCTGTCGTCCATGGTCTTGGGCAGGGGGCGGAACAGGAGGCAGCCGTGGATGGCGCTGTCCCGGTTCACTTCATCAATCACGGCCAGCAGCGCCTCCTGGGTGGCGTCGGCGCTCAGCAGAAATTGCCGCACCGCCACCCCCACGGCGGCGCAGCGCTTCATGACCCCCCGCTCGTAGCTCAGGTCGTCGGGGCGCTCCCCCACCCGGATGATGGCCAGCTGGGGGGCAACGCCCTTCGCTTGCAGCGCGGCGCAGCGGGCGGCGGAGTTCTCGTTCATGGCGGCCACGACAGGCCCGCCTTTCAGCAGTATCGGCATGGGAATCTTCCTTTTCTGTCAAATTTGCGGGTGGTCACTTTAGCCGGCCCATCACGTCCTGGAACACCTTGTCCGCCCGGGGGCACCAGGTTGCCAGCAGTTCCTCCGCCTCCCGGTTCAGGCTGTCCGCCTTGGCCCGGTTGGCCATGGAGCGGGTGTTGATGAACACGTTCAGGCTGGCTCCCTGGAGAGCGGCCTTGCAGCAGGCTGCGGCCACCCCCGCGTCGGACACCGCCATGACGCTGCCCTTGACGGCATACGCCTCGATGAGGGAGATGGCCTTGCAGCAGGTGCGCATAATGTCCATGGGGACGGCGCAGGCCCCGTCCAGGGCCTCTTCCATCACGGCAGCCTTGTGGGTCTGCTCCTCTGGGGTAGCGGAGGGGAGGCCATAGGCTTTGGACAGGGGGGCGAAGGCCTCCGCGTCGGCGGTGACCAGCTCCTCCAGCCGGGCCCGGAGGGCGGCGGCCTCCCGGTTCAGCTGCTGCATCTCCTCCTCCACGGCGGCGTATTTTTTCTTGCCCACGGTGAGGCTGCCCACCATGTTGCCCCAGTA
>JAJQFX010000142.1 GCA_021200895.1 Clostridiales bacterium
TAGGCAGCGTCAGATGGGTATAATAGACAGGAGCTGCTCCTCCCCAATCGGGGGGAGAAGGTGCGGCTGGTGGAGATGGCCTGCAAGAACGCCCGGGACGAGGTGGAGCGGACCACCACCAAGGAGGAGCATCAGAACAAGCTGCTGGAGCTGTTCGGCAGTATGCTGGGGCTGGAGGACACCCCCCGCCGCTTCGAGTCCTACGACATCTCCAACACCGGCAGCGCGGACATCGTGGCCTCCATGGTGGTGTTCCAGGACGGAAAGCCGCTGAAATCGGCCCACCGTCGGTTCCGCCTCCGGGATATGGACGGGCCGGATGACTACGCTTCTCTGGACCAGGTGCTGACCCGCCGGTTCCAGCGGTATCTGGACGGGGACGAGAAGTTCGCCCCCCTCCCCGATGTGATCCTGATGGACGGCGGCCTGGGCCAGGTCCATGTGGCGGTGCAGGTGATGGAGCGGATGGGCCTCTCCGTCCCCGTGTTCGGCATGGTGAAGGACGACCGGCACCGCACCCGGGCACTGGTGGCCCCGGACGGCCGGGAAATCGGCATCCAGCAGAACCAGAGCATCTTTGCTCTGGTGGGCCGGGTGCAGGAGGAGGTTCACCGCTTCGCCATCACCTACCACCGGGAGAGCCATGCGAAAAGCACGGTGGCCTCGTCGCTGGAGACCATCCCCGGCGTGGGGGAGGCCCGGCGCAAGGCGCTGATGAAGCACTTTAAAACCATGAAGGCCATCCGGGCGGCCAGCTATGAGGAACTGTGCCAGGTGGTGCCAAAACCCACGGCGCTGGCGGTCTGGCAGCGGTTCCACCCGGCGGAGGACGTGACGGAGGGCGATACGACAAAGGAGGAATGACCCATGCGGGTGATTACAGGCACGGCCAAGGGCCGCAAGCTGGGGGAACTGACGGGGAGCGATACCCGCCCCACCTATGACCGGGTGAAGGAAGGCATCTTTAACACCATCCAGTTTGACATCGAGGGGCGGAACGTGCTGGACTTGTTCGGCGGCACCGGGCAGCTGGGCATTGAGTGCCTGAGCCGGGGCGCGGCCAGGTGCGTTTTTGTGGATCAGCGGCGGGACGCGGTGAAGCTCATCAAGGAGAATCTCAAGGCCACGGGGCTGGAGCAAAACGCCGCCGTGCAGCTGGGGGACGCCATCGCCTACCTGAACACCGCCAGGGAGCGGTTCCACCTGATTTTCCTGGACCCGCCCTACGATTCCGGCCTGCTGGAGGCGGCGCTGAAAAAAATCGCATCGATTGACATTCTGGCGGAGAATGGTATAATTGTCTGTGAAAGCCGGTACGAGCAGAAGCTGCCGGAGCTGCCGGAACCCTATACCAAGAGCCGGGATTATAAGTACGGCAAAATCAAGGCCACATTTTACCGGAAGGAGACCCGGGGCTGACCGGCCCTGTTCCAAGAAAAAAGATAAATTGGGGGAATTTGTATGGCAAATAGTGTAAAAGACTTATTGAACCAGCTCTATCAGATGATTGACGACGCCAAGAGCAGCTTCAACGGGTTCTGCAAAATCGACCGGGATAAGGCGCTGGATATTTTGGACGAAGTGCGCAACAAGTTCCCCGTTGAGGTGGAGCAGGCCAGGAAGATGGTAGCCACCCGGACGGAGTACCTGAACCAGGCCCAGGCCGAGGCGGATAAGGTGCTGCGCCAGGCCCAGGAGGAGGCCGAGCGCACGCGCCGTCAGGCGGAGGAAGAGGCCAACCGCATGGTGGACCAGAGCGAGGTTCAGGTGCGCATCAACGCCAAGGTCAATGAGGTGCTGCGGGATACCGAGAAGCGCACCAAGGAGATGGTGCGCCAGGCCCAGGAGCGGGGGCAGGAAATCGCCGCCCAGACGGAGAAGCAGACTGCCGAGGTCAAGGCCGCTACCAACAGCTATTGTGACGACAGCCTGCGCCACAGCGAGGAGGCTCTGACCCAGGCTTTGGCGGAAATCCGTCAGGCCAGGGTGCGTTTCAACCAGATTTCCGGGGTAGCCACACAGGCCCAGCCCCCAAAAAAGGTGCCCTACGACGCGGAGAAGGACGAGGCGTAAGGCCCTTTACACGGTTCAGCAGAAACACAAGCTGCCGGTCACTTGAGTGACCGGCAGCTTTTTTTGCGGTTATGGATGGGCTTCCCGGCGTTCCAACTCCCTTGCGACAGCGACAGCCGCCGCCTGGATACCTGCCGCGATGAGGGGCAGCGGCAGAGAGGGCGCACCAGGGTGGCCCAACACCTGCCCGCAGGCGTAGGGCACATGGAGGAACCCGCCCTCCACGTTGGGGTACCGCGCCTCCAGCAGCCGCAGCAGGTGGTACAGGGTGCTGTTGCAGACATAGGCCCCCGCCGAGCAGGACAGGGCGGCGGGTATCCCGGTGGCCTGGATGGCCGCCACCATCTCCTTCACCGGGACGGTGGCGAAGTAGGCTGCCGGGCCCTCCGGGCAGATGGGGACGCCGTCGTAACGCACGCCGTCGTTGTCCGCCAGGGCGGCGCCCTTCCAGTTGAGGGCCGCCAGCTCCGGGGTCAGGCCGGTGCGTCCGCCCGCCTGACCGACGCAGAGCACCGCGTCCGGCCTTACCTCCTCCACCGCCTGGGCCAGCAGCCCGGCCACCCGGTCATAGGCCACCGGCAGCCGCCGTTTGACCAGGCGCGCCCCCTCCACCTGGTCAGGGAGCAGGGTCAGCGCCTCCCAGGAGGGGTTGACGGCATCCGCCCCGAAGGGGTCGAAACCGGTCAGCAGAATGGTTTTCATAGGGGCACTCCTTCCGTTTGCAGGAAAAAGCCCTCCGATGGGGAACACCCCGCCGGAGGGCTTGCAGATGCGTGTAAAGTTACTGAGCCGCTTTCTGCTCCTCAGCGGGGGCGCGGCCTGCCTGAATCTTGTCAAAGACCCAGGTGACCAGCAGCACCACCAGCACGGCGAACAGGGTGGACACCAGACGGAACACACCGTACCAGATGCGGGCGGTGGAGTTCAGGGTGCAGGCCACCAAAATCAGCGTCACGCAGCCAATGCGGGCATTGATGTACGGCACCCCGGCCAGCTTGCACAGGAACAGGGTCAGCAGCACACCCACGACGATCATCAGCATCTCCACCCAGTCATTGCCGATGACGCAGTCCAGGGCGATGATGACGATGGCGACGATGCCGCCGATGGCGGTGATGATGAGACGGTTGATGCCTGCCCGCAGGCTGACCGTGGTGTTATCCTGGCAGCACAGGAAGCAGGAGATGCAGCAGGTCATTTTTTGCAAAATTTCCAAGGAGTAGTTCCCCCAGGTGAATTTAATGCCTGCCACGTCGGCCAGCAGCATGGCGGCGGTGTAGCAAATCAGGACGCTGACAGCCATGCGTACGTCCAGCAGGGTGATAGTAGCTTTCTCTTTTTCGGGTTTCATGGTATGGCTCTCCTCCGTTTTTCGTCACCCAACCGGCAGGAACCTGTTGGCGGCGACGAAAAGGGAGTATCGCACGAACAGAAACCACTTCAAGCACGTCGGGCAGTATTCTGCCCCCGGCCCTCAGGCCGGGGTGAGCAGCGTTCCGATAGCGGGGATTTGGGGGCGTTGCCGCCCGCCGCACTCCCTTACAGTGCCTGCGTATGAGAGGAATGAGCTTACAGGGCCTTGACGATTTCGGCGGTGTCCATGGCAATCATCAGTTCCTCGTTGGTGGGGATGACCAGCACCCGCACCTGGGAGCCTTCGCCGGAGATGTCCACCTCGGCGCCCCGGAGCTGGTTCTTCTCCTGGTCGATGGGGGCGACGCCCATGAACTCCAGGCCGGAGGTCATTTCCGTGCGGAGGGCGGGGCTGTTCTCGCCCACACCGGCGGTAAAGACGATGGCATCCACCCCGCCCATGGCGGCGGCGTAGGAGCCGATGTACTTCTTCACGTCATAGCAGAACATCTGCTTGGCCAGGGCGGCGCGGTGGTTGCCCTCGGCGTCGGCGGCGTCCAAATCCCGGAAGTCAGAGGAGACGCCGGAGACGCCTGCCACGCCGGACTTCTTGTTCAGGATGTTCATCATGCCCTTCATGTCCACATCGTACTTGTTCATGATGTACTCCATGACGCCGGCGTCCATATCGCCGGAGCGGGTGCCCATAGGCAGGCCGGCCAGGGGGGTCAGGCCCATGGAGGTATCCACGCTCTTGCCGTTCTTCACGGCGCAGATGGAGGAGCCGTTGCCCAGGTGGCAGGTGATGATTTTCAGCTCCTCAATGGGCTTACCCAGCATGGCGGCAGCCCGGGCGGAGACGAAACGGTGGCTGGTGCCGTGGAAGCCATAGCGGCGCAGCTTGTCGTTCTCATAATACTCATAGGGGATGGCGTACATATAGGCCACTTCGGGCACGGTCTGGTGGAAGGCGGTGTCAAACACGGCTACCTGGGGCACGTCCTCCCCCAGCACGGCGGTGCAGGCGTTGATGCCGATGATGTTGGCGGGGTTGTGCAGCGGGGCCAGGGGGTTGCAGGCTTCCACAGCCTTCATCATGTCCGGGGTGATGAGGGCGGAGGCGGCGAAGGATTCACCGCCGTGGACGACACGGTGGCCCACAGCGTCGATCTCGCTCATGGAGGAGAGGACGCCGTTCTCCGGGTCTACCAGGGCGTTCAGCACGGCCTGGATGGCCTCGGAATGGGTGGGCATGGGGATGTCCACAGCGTTCTGGGGGGCCTTGCCCTCCACAGCGGGCTTATAGGTAAATTTGCCGTCAATGCCGATGCGCTCGCACAGGCCCTTGGCCTTCAGCACGCCGGTCTCAGGGTCCAGCAGCTGATATTTTAAGGAAGAGCTGCCAGCGTTGATCACCAGAATATTCATGTTTGAATCGACTCCTTTACATCTTTTGCAGCTTGCATGGGCCATACGGCTTGTGTTATACTCATACAAGGTTATATGCAAGACTATTATACAACGTTTCTAAAAAAGGAACAAGCAATTTTTGCTAAAAAGTCAGGACAGAAGGCAAACTTTTTTGCGGCGGTGATGGGATATGGAAATTGTGGGCATTGTGGCGGAGTTCGACCCCTTCCACCGGGGCCATGCCTGGCTGCTCCGGCAGGTGCGGGAGGCCTTTCCGGGGTGCGCCATCGCGGTAGCCATGAGCGGCAACTTCACCCAGCGGGGGAGCGCGGCGGCGCTGGCCAAGCAGGACAGGGCGGAGCTGGCGCTGACCGGCGGGGCGAACCTGGTGCTGCTCCTCCCCGTCACCTTCGCCTGCGCCTCGGCGGAGCGGTTCGCCCGGGGCGGAGTGGCGCTGCTGCAACAGGTGGGGGTCACTGTGCTGGCCTTCGGCAGCGAGTGCGGCGACCTGGCCTGCCTCCAGCGGGCGGCGGACGCCCTGGAGACGGAGGAGTACCGCCAGCGGCTGAAAACGGAGCTGGCCGGGGGCTGCTCCTTTGCCGCCGCCCGGGAGCGGGCGGTGGCCCAACTCATCGGGGAGGGGGCCCAGGTGCTCCGCCAGCCCAACGACCTGCTGGCGGTGGAGTACCTGCGCGCCCTCCGGGGCAGCGGTATCCGCCCCTTCCCCGTCCAGCGGCGGGGGGCGGCCCACGGCAGCGAGGCGCTGGAGGGGGAGGTGGTGTCCGCCTCCGCCCTGCGGGGGCTGCTGTATCAGGGGCAGTTCCAGGCGGCGGCGGAGAAGATGCCACCGGAGGCGGGGGCGCTGCTGCTCCGGTTTGCTGAGGCGGGCAGGCTTCCCGCAGACCAGCACCGGTGCGACCGGGCCATTCTCGCTGCCCTTCGGCAGGCTGCGCCGGAGGACTTCGCCCGCCTGCCCGACGTGTCGGAAGGGCTGGAGCATCGGCTGTACCGGGCGGCCCAGGAGGCCGCCTCCCCGGAGGACTTCTGCGCCCGGGCCAAGACGAAGCGCTACGCCTATGCCCGCCTCCGGCGCATCCTGCTCTATTGCTGGCTGGGTATCACCAGGGAGGACTGCCCCGAAGCGCCCCCCTTCCTCCAGGCGCTGGCCATGGACGAACGGGGGCAGGCCCTGCTCCGGCCCCTCCGGGGCCAGGACGGCCAGCCCCTGATTGCCCGCCCGGCGGTGGGGAAGCGGTTGACCGG
>JAJQFX010000263.1 GCA_021200895.1 Clostridiales bacterium
ATTCATTGCATTATACGGAAATCACGGAAATTTTGTGATTTATTTCGCATAGAAACCCCTCCACCGGCTGCCGCCGGCCCTCTCCGCCGTCAAGCGACAGTTCCGCTGCGCTCCCTGCCCCGAAAGGGGGCTGGCCTTGCGGCCAGCCCGAGGGGGTTCTTTTGGCATATTTAACCGAAAATTTGATTTCCGTGTTCCGGCTCTGGCAAATGTTGTCCGTCTGTGGTATAATATTGTTTCAGCTGGGACTGTGGCCCGCGCCGCAGCCGCCCAGCCCTATCCTACTTAGAAAGTGAGTGTACAGAACCATGCGTTATCTCCCGTTTCAGGAAGCGGAGCTTTCCATTCTGGGCATGGGCAATATGCGCCTCCCCACGGCAGGGGAAGAACGGGGCGCACCCATCGATGAGGAAAAGGCTCAGGAAATCATTGACTATGTCTACAGCCACGGCGTCAATTACTATGACACGGCTTATATGTACCACGGCGGCAAGTCCGAGTGCTTCATCGGTAAGGCGCTGAGCAAGTACCCCCGGGACAGCTACTATCTGGCCGACAAAATGCCGGGCTGGGATGTGAAGCAGCCGGAGGACGTGCCCGCCATCTTTGAGGAGCAGCTCCGCCGCTGCGGTGTGGATTATTTCGACTTCTACCTCCTCCACAACATGAGCGACGGCTCCTTCCCCATCTACACCGACCCCAAAATGGGCGTGGTGGACTACCTGCTGGAGCAGAAGCGGGCAGGGCGCATCCATCACCTGGGCTTCTCCAGCCACGCCACGCCGGAGATGCTGGAGGACTTCCTGAACCGCTACCCGGACACCTTTGAGTTCGTCCAAATCCAGCTGAACTACCTGGACTGGACGCTCCAGGACGCCAAGCGCCAGTATGAGATCATCACCTCCCACGGCCTGAAGGTCTGGGTCATGGAGCCTTGCCGGGGCGGGCGGCTGGCCTCCCTGTGTCCGGAGGCGGACGCCATGCTGAAGGAGGCGGAGCCGGAGCAGTCCATCGCCTCCTGGGCCTTCCGCTTCGTCCGCACGCTGCCGGAGGTGCAGGTGGTGCTCAGCGGCATGAGCACTCTGGAGCAGGCGGAGGACAACGTGGCCACCTTCTCCAACCTGGAGCCGTTGAGCCAGGAGGAACTGAACACCCTTTGGAGCGCTTTCGATCTGTTCCACCGCACCGTCAACGTGCCCTGCACAAAGTGCCACTACTGCGACGGCTGCCCCGTGGGGCTGGACATCCCCGACCTGCTGGCGCTGTACAATGACATCAGCGTCTACGCCAGCGGCAGCGCCCACGGTAAGGTGCGGGAGCTGCCGGAGGAGAAGCTGCCCAACCGCTGCATCGCCTGCGGGCGCTGCACCCGGCTCTGCCCCCAGCGTATCGACATTCCCGGAGCGATGAAAAAGTTTGCCGCCATCTGCGACGCCGACCGGGCGTGAAACGCACAGCACACAGAATCGCATAACAGAGAAAAAAACAGCAGCCCGATGGGCTGCTGTTTTTTGCCGTCACTTGTTCACAGAAAATTCATAATTATACTTTTGAAATAGTATTGACATCTTCAAACTATTGTAGTAGTATAGAGACACAAACTATTGCAATAGTATGGAAAGGGGCTGTGCGCTATGGAAATCAAACTGTTCGATTCGGAGTTAAAGGTGATGAACGTCCTCTGGCGGGAGGGGGACAAGACCGCCAAGGAGCTTTCCACCATCCTGAACGCCGACATCGGCTGGAACCAGAACACCACCTACACCGTCATCAAGAAGTGCGTCGCCAAGGGGGCCATCGCCCGCAGCGAGCCTCACTTCCTGTGCCATGCGCTGATTTCCAGGGAGGAGGTGCAGGCGGCGGAGGCGGAGGAGCTGATCGGCAAGCTGTTCGACGGCTCCGCCAACCAGCTGTTCGCCGCCCTCCTGGGGCAGCAGAAGCTGTCCGGCGAGGAGCTGGCCCAGCTGCACCGGCTCATCGACCAGCTGGAAGCGGAGGACAAGGATGAACCTGATTGAGATGAGCGTCACCGGCAGCGTGATGATCCTGTGCATTGCGGCGCTGCGGCTGCTGGCCGGGCGCTGGCTGCCCAAGTGGACGTTCCACGCCCTTTGGGTGGCGGCGGCCCTGCGGCTGGTGCTGCCCCTGTCCCTCCCCCTGACGGTCAGTAACCGGACGGAGGCCGTCTCGGCGGCCCAGGCGGTCACTGAGGCGGTGCAGACCCGGCTGGAGCCCACCGCAGGTTCCGCTTCCGGCCAGGAGGCAGCGTCCGTCAGCGGCGGCGGTGCGGCCCTCCAGGCCGCCACCCCGGCCCAGGTGCTGGGGGCCGTCTGGCTGGCAGGCAGCCTGGTGCTGGCAGCCCTCTGACTGTATAGCTACCTCCGGTGCATGGGGCGGTTCCGGGCGTCTCTGCCGGACGACGCGCCGGAGGTGCGGCGCTGGCTGGAGGAGCAGCGCCTCCGCCGCCCCCTGGAGGTGCGGGTCTCCGACCAAATCACCTCCCCGCTGACCTACGGCGTCCTCCGCCCGGTCATCCTCCTGCCGAAGCAGATGGACCGGCAGGACAGCGCCGCCCTCAACTATGTGCTGGCCCATGAGCTGGCCCACGTCCGCCGGTGGGACGCGGTCACAAAGCTGCTCTTCGCCGCCGCCCTGTGCGTCCACTGGTGGAACCCCCTGGTGTGGCTGCTGTACGCCCTGGCCAACCGGGACGTGGAGCTGTCCTGTGACGAGGCGGTGCTGCGGCAGTTTGGCAGCACCGCAGGGCCGGCCTACGCCCGAACCCTCCTCCGCCTGGCGGAGCCAGGTTCGGTTCCCCTGCCGTTTTACAACGGCTTTGGCAAACACGCGATGAAAGAAAGGATCGTGGCGATTATGAAGTTTAGAAGAAAGTCGACCTTCCTCACCCTGGCCGCAGTGGTGCTGGTGATTGCGGCGGTGCTGTTCGCCGCCGTGGTGGTGAGAGAGACACAGGCGCAGGACGTGACCCCGGTGCCGGAATCGGAGGCCAGCTTCACCCTGAACGGGGTGACGTATCCACAGAACCCCGTCTTGCAGGATTTTATTGACCGGGGCTGGGTTATAACAGACGTGGCCGAGCAGCAGGGCACTTCCCCGGATGGGGTCGCCAAGCCGGATGTGCTTTATGATACAGGGTACACTTTGGAGAGCGGAGATTACAATATCACTGCTTACTTAGTTGAATCCGATGTCAAAAGCGGATTGGATGCTGGTGAATGTCGGTTGAGAAGCCTCAGCGTTTGGGGAACAGATGTTGAGAGCTTTAACCTGTTTGGTCAGGAAATGGTGGGCATCAACCAGGACGAATTACAGGACGCTCTGGGCGAGCCAACAACGAGAAGCCAGAATACCACGGATTTCATTTATTCCTATTCTGTTCCAAAGCAGAGTATTTCTGATGTGACATTTTCCTTCAACATAAAGGCAAGTGAGCAGGTTGGACAGATGCTGGTGGTCTTTGAGGGGTATGACAGCTGAACCTCCCCGCCTGACCCACGCCGCCCCACGGTTTTCGCCGTGGGGCGGCGCTTTTGCCGCGTTCGACTTTCCTACTGTTAAAATTTTGAAAACTCAGCAAAATTAACAGTTTCGTCATAGACTTTGTGCTACAATAAGGATACGCGCACAGTGATGCTGTTTCTTTTGTGCGCCCCGCAGAGGGGCGCAGGCTCACTGGGTTTGATTATCTCGCTGTAACAGCGTTAGATGGGAGAAGTTGTTATGGATACCATTATCGGCATTGACCTCGGCACCACCAATAGCTGTGTGGCCGTACTGGAGGGGGGCAAGCCTGTTATCATCCCCAATGCGGAAGGGGGGCGCACCACGCCCTCCGTGGTCGCCTTCACCAAGACCGGAGAGCGGCTGGTGGGCGACCTGGCGAAGCGTCAGGCCGCGACCAACTCAGACCGCACCATCTCCTCCATCAAGCGCCATATGGGCACCGATTACCGGGTCAACGTGGACGGCCGCAGCCGCACCCCCCAGGAAATCAGCGCCATGATTCTGCAAAAGCTGAAAACTGACGCGGAGGCCTATCTGGGCCATCCGGTGAAGGATGCGGTCATCACCGTCCCCGCCTACTTTAACGACAGCCAGCGCCAGGCCACCAAGGACGCGGGCCGCATCGCCGGGCTGGAGGTGCGCCGTATCATCAACGAGCCCACCGCCGCCGCTCTGGCCTACGGCCTGGATCACGGCGCGGCCCAGAAAATTATGGTCTACGACCTGGGCGGCGGCACCTTCGACGTCTCCATCATCGAAATTGGGGACGGCGTTATTGAGGTGCTGGCCACCTGCGGCGATAACCACCTGGGCGGCGACGACTTTGACCAGCGGGTAGCCAACTACCTGGTCAGCGAGTTCAAGAGCCAGACGAAAATCAACCTGGCGAAGGACCCGGTGGCCATGCAGCGCATCCGGGAAGCGGCGGAGAAGGCGAAAATCGAGCTGTCCGCCTCCACCTCCGCCAACGTGAACCTGCCCTTCATCGCCCAGACCCGCAACGGCCCGGTGCATCTGGACGTGACGGTGACGCGGGCCAAGTTCGACCAGCTGACCCGTGACCTGGTGGAGCGCACCACCATCCCCGTCCGCACCGCGTTGAACGATGCGGGCCTGTCCGCCAGCGAACTGAGCAAGGTGCTGCTGGTGGGCGGCAGCACCCGCATCCCCGCCGTGCAGGAGCACGTCCGTATGCTCACCGGAATGCAGCCCTCCAAGGAGCAGAACCCGGACGAGTGCGTCGCCATGGGCGCGGCTGTCCAGGGCGGCACCCTCAGCGGGGCCAACCTGGTGTCCTCCAGCGCCAGCGGCATGGCGGGCAGCCGGAACAATGAGATTTTGCTGCTGGACGTGACCCCCCTGAGCCTGTCCATTGAGACGGTGGGCGGCGTGGCCACCCGGCTCATCAACCGCAACTCCACTCTGCCGGTGCATTACTCCCAAATCTTCTCCACCGCCGCCAACTTCCAGACCTCCGTGGAGATTCACGTCCTCCAGGGCGAGCGCCCCATGGCGAAAGACAATAAGACTATCGGCAAGTTCCGCCTGAACGGCATCAAGCGCGCCCCCAGAGGCGTGCCCCAAATCGAGGTGGCCTTTGACCTGGACACCAACGGCATCCTGAAGGTGTCCGCCAAGGATTTGGGCACCGGCCGCTCCCAGGAAATCACCATTGCCTCCAGCTCCAACCTGTCTGAGGACGAGATTCAGCAGGCCATCCGGGACGCCCAGGAGTACGCCGCCCAGGACGCCCAGCGCAAGTCCATGATGGAAGTGGTCAACGAGGGCGAGATGCTGGTGGCCGAGTGCAAGAACGCGGTGACGGTCTGCGGCAAGCAAATCGACAAGCAGCAGCTGAAGCAGGTCAAGAACGACCTGAGCAACCTGGAGAAGTCGGTGAACCGCTACACCGGCAAGCCGGAGAAGATGAAGGAGGAGGATCTCCCCGCCCTCCGCAGCGCCATCGACCAGCTGAAGGGCAGCGCCAGCTACCTGCTCCAGCTTTATCAGCAGCAGAACCAGGACGGCGGCCAAAGTTAAGGCTCCCTAAAACAAAACAACACCCTGACGGGATTAACCCGTCAGGGTGATTTTTTATACGATGTCAGAGGCTCAGGCCGCCGGTCAGCTTGCTCATGGCCTGCTCCTTGTCCTCATCGGCCAGGCGGTTGGCCTCGTTCAGGGCCACCAGCAGCATATCCTGGAGCAGCTCCGCATCCTCCGGATGGATGGCCTCCGGCGCGATAGTCAGGCTCTTCACCTGATGCTTCCCCGTGATGGTGACGGACACCGCGCCGCCGCCGGACTGGGCGCTGTACTCCTTCGCCTCCAGCTCGGCGGTGCGCTTTTGCATATCCTCGCTGAGTTTCTGGGCCTGGCGAATCATGTTCATGTTGAGGCCGCCGTTGCCGGAGCGCATACCGCGCTGATTGAATCCCTTTGCCATTGTTGTTTGCTCCTTTTCTGTGTTGTGTCAGTCTGTCACGGTGATGATGCCCTTGCCGTCCCCCTCCGCAAAGTCCAGCAGTTCCTGGAAGGGGGTGCTGGCGGGAGAGGCGGGGGCCTGCTT